>JAGOOR010000028.1 GCA_017992415.1 Candidatus Altimarinota bacterium | reverse complement strand
ACAGCGCCATCGATGAGGAGGGCAAATGTACCAGTCTCAAAAGTGTATGTCTTACCAGCGATAGTATAAGATTTACTAATCGGAGTAATCTCTCCGACATTGTTGTCACGAATACCTGAAATCATAAGAAAAAATGAGAAAATAAGCGCTTCAAGGGAAGAGCCTAGACTTACGCCATAACTGAAAACTTCAGCCATCGAGCAAATCCAGAGAGTCCCCTCAGTGAAACAGGGCAATTATAGGTATTTTTCTTGGAAAAGCGAACATAATTTTGTAAATATTGACAATTTATTATAAATACTAAAATTATATCATAATTAAAGTTTTAATCTAAGTTTTTATGAATTCAGAAATAGAACAAGAACCTATGACAACAGAAGAATTAGAAAATGCGCATGTTTTGACAGCTATAGAAATATGATTTATTCATAATTCTTCTGGATGAAAAATTAGAGATCTCGAAGGCAATTTCATGGCTAAACTTTTATCTTCACAATTCTCATCTCGTGTTAAGTTTGTTCTTGTTTATGATCTCATATCAGATGATTCAAGACGTGTAAATCTTGGTATATTTTATCCTGAACAAAGCGCTGCAGTAAATGCTCACGCTCTTCGTGATTATCTGAATTGAGAACTTGATTCTGTTACTCTGTCCAGAGATAGTGACCTATTATCTTATTGACCAAAGAAATATACTAAACCCATCCAACAATCACCAATAAAGGGGCGTGCAGTAATTATTGGTGGATGAGAAATTCATTGAGATAAAAATAATGATGAATCTTCTTCTATGACAATAAGAGATAATTTTTGAGTAGAACCAATTTCCAGTGCACACATGGTGGTTGTTCGTCGATTAGTCCTTGATAAACTGGGGTTAAACTCGTAGGATTTATTTTTGGAGCCGATGATAGGAGCAAGTTTTACGCCGAGTAAGCGAGGAGTCAGTAAAACGAAGTGAGTCGAACTTGCGACATGCAAGAATGTTTCAAATTATAATTTTGGAGCCGATGACAAGATTCGAACTTGCGGCCTGAAGTTTACGATACTTCTGCTCTACCAGCTGAGCTACATCGGCATGGTGTGGATTTTATTTTGTTTCAGGGCTTTTACAAGTTTTATCCGTCTAGATTTTTTCGAGGAGTTTTTTCTCTACTTCCATAAATACTTCTTCGAGATTTTCTTTTTCTTCTTCAGAGAATCTGGAAAGTACCCAATCACTCGTTTCCATGTTTGGGTGACGACCTATGCCCACTTTGATTCTCTTGATATCAGATGTTCCAAGAATTTCAATAATTGAGCCTATACCATTATGCCCACCCTGGCTCCCAGTTTCACGAAAACGCACTTTCCCAAAATCCATGTCTATATCATCAGAGATGATGATGATATCTTTTGGAGCTATCTTAAAAAACGAAGCACAGGCTTGGACACTTTTACCAGAGAGATTCATGTAGGTTTCTGGCTTGAGAAGTATGCATTTTTGTCATCCTAGCGTACATGAAGTATAGAGTCATTGGTATCATTTTTTCCATTCTGGTGCTTCCATCTGAGAAGCGAGGTCATTCACAAAAAGAAACCCGACATTGTGCCGAGTTTCTCTGTATTCTTTTCATGGATTTCCGAGACCGACGATGAGTTTCATGACTATAATTAGAGATTACCTGTCCAGTTACCTACGCCATTGGGGCTATTTCCTCATTGGTTACGACTACCACCAAAAGTAGGAACTCCTGATGAGGTACCGCTTGATGAAAATCCTGTCTGACCACTTGCTACAGCAAAACATGACTGGTCAGTATTTCCAAAGACACGATCAGAGACACATTTCATAGTCTGAAATATATTTCCTGGGCTAAATTTTTCACCAATTGATTCAAATCATACTGCCCTCGAGAGTGCAGGAGTGACGAGGATGATAACTACCATCACAATGAGACCAATGAGAGAATACCGGATCATATTAATCGCTGGGTGCACTTTGTGCTCATCGCCACCAGAGATAACCAATAAAAATCCTCACCAAAGTACGAAAACAATTGTAAGGATAATAGCTATGAGGAGGAGTATGGCGATACCGACGGTCATGAGTTCTTCCAGCGTATAAATCTGAGAAGCTGAGTCTGCAAAAGTCGATGTCTGAGCGTATACTATAGAGGTGAACATGGTTCAACAAGGTTTAAGAAAAGCTTTTTATCATTTTTGATGCCAATAATTCTCACGAGTGACTGGAGAGCTCGGATAGTTTTTCATCCACGACCAATTACACGCTTCATATCATCACTGTGTACAGTGAGTTGGTAGCGTGTAGCGTCTGGATCTTCTTTGATCTCCAGAGAAACTGCGTCAGCATTTTCGACAATGTTTGTGATACAAAAGCGTATAAATTTTTCTGCCATAGGGAGGGGAGAGATGATACGGCTGAGCCCACGAACAAATATTCTCAACAAAACTCGCACTAAACAGTGAGAGAGTTTGCTTTGAGAAGTTTTTCGACAGAAGGTGACAATTGTGCACCTTGTCCTACTCGAGAACGGACCTTATCCATATTGATTTCATACTTTTTTGTATGAGCATCATACCAGCCAAGGATGTCTACTTCACCAGATTTTACTGGCTTTGTGTGCTCTGTGACAACGATACGATAGTGAGGGACATGTTTGCGACCTGCACGAGAAAAACGAATCTTTAACATAAATTAAGGAGAGATAAGTACTCAGGTATTCTAGACAAATGTGTATAAATGCAAGTCTTTTTGATGATATTTTTGATTATTTCCCACGAGGTCTACAAAAAAGTGGATTTATCCTCTCTTTTTACTATTATCTATCACATGTTTGACTCTCTCAAAAAAAATGCAGATATCTATGTTTCTCTCGAGGAAACTGACCAGCCAATGACCTGGTGTGATGATTGCGGTAACTACGCTATTCAAAAAGCTCTCTTCCAGGCACTGACGCTCGAGTGACGACAATCATCTGAGACAATAGTTGCCTATGATGTCGGTTGTTCTGGGAATGAATCTGATAAGGTCGGTCTGACCACTATTCATGGGCTTCATGGGAGAGTTCTCCCCTTAGCAACAGGTATCAAAATCGCTCATCCAGAAATGACCGTGATAGCTCATGCGGGTGACTGAGCGACACTTAGTGAATGAATCAATCATCTCATCCATACCGTTCGACATGATCGGAATATTCTCTTTATTCATCATGTGAATGCGACTTTCGGACTTACAACTGGACAAGCGAGCTCTGTGACACTTCCTGGAACCCGGATGAATGCGACTCCTCGTGGTGTCGACACGCCTCCAGTAGACTCACTCCGTGTACTCTCTGGATGTAATCCGTCTTTTGTCGCCCGGACACTTTCCTACGATATGGATCATATGACAGAGGTTTTACAGGCTGGACTTCGTCATTCAGGATTTGCGTATATCGAAATTCTCCAACTCTGCCCGACCTATAACCGTGTTCAGAATCGCGAATGGTATGAACGAAATATTGTCCATATTGGTCAGGGCTATATACCAAACCATGAGAGTTTCCTCTCGTGTCTCAAATTGGCAAAAATGCCGGTAGGAGTCCTTCTTAATGCACCCAGACAGGATGTACAAACAAAGAAAAACCTCATCGAAGGAGTGAAGAAATACGATATTGCCTATTTACTGGCGTAAATAATGCAAAATTCAAAATGCAAAGAGCAAAATGGTTGATTTTGTTTTACTTTTCCTGAAACAAATTAAACTAATGAAACAAATTAAACGAATTTAAACTTTTCTAATTATGGCAGAAAGAATTACCTGGGATCAGTACTTCATGGGGCTCGCACTTCTCTCGGCGCAGAGAAGTAAAGATTCTCGCACAAAAATAGGTGCCTGTATCGTCGACTCGCATAATCGTATCGTTGGTATCTGATACAATGGTTTCCCTCGAGGATGTCCTGACGATGAATTCCCGCATGCTCGAGGTCGAGATGAAGATGGAAAGCTCCTCAGACTCTATGATTCAAAGCATGCTTATGTCGTCCATGCAGAAGCAAATGCTATACTCAATTCTATGGGGCGAGATATGCAGGGAGCGACACTCTACTGTGCTATGCCTACCTGTAATGAATGCGCGAAGCTCATTGTCCAAGTCGGTATCAAACGGGTCGTATACCTCGCGAGTCCTACCTACGAAGCTCGTGATGAATTTCTCGCTGCGAAGAGGATGTACGCTTCTGCTGGAGTCCTCTGTGAACTCTATAATGGTCCGACGAATAGTCTAGACCTCAATTTTGATGATGCTCACGGAAAGAGTGAAAAAGAACAGAGTTGCTGTTAAGAATTTAATAAAAAAGACCAATAAACTGGTCTTTTTTATTAAATATTTAGTTAATATTGTTCTACAAACTCTCCTGAAACTTGAATCCTTATATAACCTAGGAGCTCGTTACCAAGAGGACAAGTTTCTATTATAGCTAAGACTGATTCTCTTTTTTCTTCCGATGTTATATATACAACATTTCCTGAAAATCATGTCACACCATCCACAAAAGAATTATTTGGAAAAAGCTTTCCTTGTAGGGCAGTTTTTCGCGTTGCAGGATTTTCGTAGTCAAAAACAGTCTCAGTTTCGGGCATGTTTTAATATTAGTAAATAATATTACTATTTTATTTGTTATCCAAAACTTTCAATTATTTCTTCTTCAGAATATCAATAAATGTCTCGCTCGGTATCGAGACTTTTCCAAATTCTTTCATTTTTTTCTTTCCTTTCTTTTGTTTATCGAGGAGTTTATTTTTACGAGTCACATCACCGCCATAGAGGTGTCCTATGACATCTTTTCTGTGTGGTGAGATAGTTTCACGGGCGATGACTTTTGCTCCAATAGCTGCTTGGATGGGGATAGAGAAGAGTTGTTTTGGGATTGCTTCTTTGAGCTTACCACAGAGCTCGACTCAGACATGGAACGATTTGCTTCTGTGAGTTATTGTGGAGAATGCTGAGATTCGTTCATTGTTTACGAGGATGTCTATCTTTACGAGATCGTCGCGTTTGTAATTCAGTTGTTCGTAGCTCATACTCGCATATCCAGAAGAGCGAGATTTTAGTTCGTCATAGAAGTCAGTGATAATCTCTGCCATAGGTATCTCGTAGGTCAGAATTGAACGAGTTTCATCTATGTAGGTTTGATTTTTATAGATACCACGGTGTTCCTGAGCGAGCTTCATCATTTCTCATACCATATCACTTCGTGTAATTATCTCGAGTTTTACAATAGGCTCTTCGAGCCATTCATAGGTTCCTGGTTCTGGGAGATTTTCTGGATTTTTTATCCATAGGCGGGTATAGGTTTTTTCTCAGAGTTGTTCGACTTTGAGTGGTGTGTTTTTGAATTCATGGCTGTGATCGCCGGGCATCATAACCTGGTAGGTGACTTGTGGGCTCGTCAGGATAACATCGATATCAAATTCTCGATCAAGTCTCTCCTTTACTATTTCCATATGGAGGAGTCCGAGAAAACCACATCGAAATCCATGTCCGAGAGCAGGGGAGACTTCGTGTTCATTTGTGAGGGAACTATCTGACATTTTGAGTTTTTCTATGTCAGTCTTGAGCTGATTATAATCTTCTGTATCTACTGGGTAGACCCCAGCAAACACATACGGAACAACTTTTTGGAACCCTGGAATAGGATGTTTGTATTCTGGTGCACCAGCAAAAATAGTATCTCCTACACGTGCTTCTTGGAGGGTTTTTATACCTGTCACTATGTAGCCGATTTCTCCTGATTTCAGTGAGGGGAGAGGATGATATTCGGGCTTAAAACATCCTACTTCCAGTATATCGACAACAGTATCCGTGCTCATAAGTGTGATTTTATCACCTCGTTTTATCTCTCAAGAGAAGAGTTTTATGTAGATGACGACACCACGGTATGAATCGTATTGAGAGTCAAATATGAGTCCGAGTTTTACTGATTCTGGGATTTTCCCTTCTGCATTATTGGTGATTATCTCTCCTCCTGCTGCTACTGATCGTGGTTCCGGGATTCGTTCTATGATTGCATCAAGGACTCTGTCGACATTGGTTCCTACTTTCGCAGATACAGGTATTATATCAGCTTCGTCACATCCTATAAGAGAGACTATTTCTCTGGTTACTCGCGGGATGTCCGCACTTGGAAGGTCGATTTTGTTGAGTACAGGAATAATCACGAGATTGTGCTCGATCGCCATATACAGATTTGAAAGTGTCTGAGCTTCTATTCATTGAGTTGCATCGACTACGAGTACGACTCACTCAACAGAAGCGAGGCTCCGAGATACTTCGTATTGGAAATCCACATGTCCTGGAGTATCTATGAGATTGATTTCATTTCATTTCCATGTCATCCGCACGGGAGTCAGCTTGATGGTAATACCTCGCTCTTGTTCTATCTCCATTGTATCGAGCATCTGACTGTTCTTCATCTCCCGTTTTTCCTTTGTTCCTGTGAACTCCAACATCCTATCCGCGAGAGTGGATTTTCCGTGGTCTATGTGAGCAATAATTCAGAAGTTTCGGATAGGCATGTCTGTATCTTAACAAAAAGGATAAAAATGCAATTTTTGTCCCCACTAAAGTTTGATTTCTATACTATTTTATGATAGCATAATTGTATGAAAAAAATTATTCTCATTCTCTGTATCATATCGGGATTTACATTTGCCCTCACTGATACTGATGCAGATGGGGTTTCTGATGATCAAGACATATGTCCGAGAGTGTATGCTCGTTCTACGACAGGTTGTCCAACCCTCTCTCCTCCTGTGAGCTCTCAGGCACAGAATAGTTGTATTACGACACAATTAAAGAATGGTAAAATTGTTGCTACTATTAAGCCTGTTTGTGACACGGCAACGAAAATATGCCCGAGAGTCACAAATATCCTTGGAATTCAATCCTGTGATCCTATTTTTCCTGTTATATTTGATCAGGAAAGTGGTTTTGTGCTCGTCAGATGAAGTATCTATATTGTAGATTATACGAAATAATATGCGACGATTTCTAGCCTTATTCTGTTTTTTCTTTCTCTCATTTTGACCTGTTTTTGGCGAGAATGTCTGAGATCAGCTAGCTGCATCTATTTCTATTTTTCCTTCTCAGCAATCAAGAGCCTCGGACCCGGCTGATACAGTCAAACAGCTCAAGAATCAACAATCTGAGATAATATCTCTTATCAATATTGAAAAAGCGAGAATTTTCGAAGAAGTGAGAAAGAAAAAAGAAATTCAATCACTCGTCGCAGATATACAATCTTCACTTTCTGATATTGCTCTGCATCTTTCTCAGAAGAGTTTGATTCCCGCTTCAGAAGACTTCCTGATTCGAGAAATGGAGATAAAGATACAGGAAAAGGAATCCGTTGTTACTAAGAATATTTTAACACTATCTGCAATACTCAATCAGGATCCTTATCCTGCTCTTGTTTGATTTGAAAAGCTACAAACAGATTTTCCCTCCCTCAAGGATATGGCTCAGAAGAGAATAGAGGTTTTGGATAAAAATATTATTGCTGCAGAAAAAAAGAGACAAGATTTTATCGAACAGAAAAATGAAGAACTTGCGGAAATTAGTCTCACTATAAAACATGTACAGGAACTCCGATCCCACCAATTATCTGAGACTATTCAACAATTGTCGTGGTATTTACTCATTTTTGCATTCATCTATTTTTTACGCGTAGTATCCCGGAGCTTCTTATCTCGTTTTGGGCGTGGTTTTTCAAAGGGACATCAGGAAGTACTCTTTCTGATTCATAAATGGTTGTTCTATATTTTGTTTTTTGCAACTCTGTTGATGATTTTTTCAGTTGAATTCATCTCTTTTCTGCCATTTTTAGCCATTCTGACGACCGCGATTGGTTTTTCCCTTCGAGAAGTTATTTCTTCTTTTATTTGATGGTTTGTGATAGAGGCAGATTCATGATACAAGGTAGGAGATCTTATCGAGCTCGATATTATGACCGGTCGAGTAAAATCTGTCACACCACTTCTGACAAATATTGAAGAATATGGTTTACAGGGATTTACAGGAAAAATCATATCATTCCCCAATAAAACTATTTTTGAAAAAAGTATTAAGAACTGGTCCCATGGCTCCGATTTTCTCATGATTTCAAATGATTTTCTTCTGACCTATGAGAGCGATATAAATGCTGCAAAAGAATTACTCATGGAAGTAGTTGGGTATAATGCACTTCCACAATACTATACCTCTCGACGAGAGATCAACCTGTTCAAAACTATTTATAATTTTACAGATGATGACCTCAAGACCCAGATTCATGTACTCACTGACAATAAAGGAATTATTCTCAGAGTGAGAAGTTTGGTTCATATGAGAGATAGGTTTTCTGAGCAATCTCGCATAGTGGAAACTTTTATCTCTCGGGTTCAAAAAGAGAAACATATAGCAATGTGAAAAATATAGATTATTTTTTCCATCTTGCGTACACCCCTGTTGTAATGCTTCTCTCGCTTTTTGTTTCTTGTATTCAGAGCTCTCCATGTTCGATGGTACCTGAGGGGAGTATGTCTGCGAGTATATTTGCCAGTGTTGTTGAGAAAATACTTGAAGCATAGGTATTCACGAGGAAAAAGAGAGGGTCTGGTGAGAGTATTTTTTTGACACCTTCCAATAGAAGGGGGAAAGAAGTATCAAATTCCCATTTTTCACCATTTGCTCC
>JAGOOR010000004.1:32174-34975 GCA_017992415.1 Candidatus Altimarinota bacterium | reverse complement strand
GATTCTAGATTTGTTATCTCTCATTTTCGAGCAACATATGATGCGTATGATTCAGCGAGAGCGCTCTTTGTAACTGGGCCGTAGTAACCAGCACCAGGATCTTCTTCTCCTGTGACAATATTTTTCGCGAGTTGAAATGCATAGAGAGCATCAACGAGTCTCTTGTTATAGATACCATCAACATCGTATTTGAAATACTCGAGATCTCTGAGCTGTGATTGGAGTTCGCGTACATCACCGAGTTCAGATGAGTTCTGTTCTGGAGTGAGATTATTTGTCGTATCAGGATTTGTTGTATTTGTCGTTGTTGTGCTCGGAGTTGTAGGTGCTGTATTTACTACTGTTGTATTGGTTGTTTTATTCAATTCTCCTGAGAGGAGAGCTTTGAGCATAGCACGGGTTTTTGGACCATAGGTACCAGCCCCATCGTCAGTTTTTGCTTTTACAATTCCATTTGCTTGTTGGAATCGGAATATGGTGTCTACAAGTGTATCATTATAGAGTCCATTGATGGCTCCAGTGTAAGTACCAACTCGAGCTAAGAGTTTCTGGACTGTTTCTATATCTTCTACAGGACTTCCTGAACCAATAGTCATGGTAAAAGGATCAAATACTCTCGCTGCTGATGATGCGAGTGGTACTGTTTCATTGTTTGGATTGCTACAGTTGCCCAGCATACTGTCAAAAGAGCTCGTATCAGGGATGGAGCCATTGTTATCAAATTCTACATAGACTGTCTGAACTCAGAAATTGATAGCTCTGCAGAGTCCTTCTTGTCCTTTCCCCATATAGATATCGAGACGAGGAAGCTTCGAAGCTGAATGTATAGCTCCTCCACGGTCTAGAATTGTCCCATGAAAATCAAAATCGTAAGCAGTTCATCGGATAGTAATGTTTTGTTTGATATGTACACGCGTATTGTAGGCCATTTCTCTCGGAGCTGCTATCGCACCGATTCTTACAGGCTGTCCTGATGCTGTTGTTTTCCCAGCTCCGTTCATTTTGACCTCATCCGCGTAGCTCCCGTGGAGATAGAAGTCTTGTCATTCAAGAGGTGAATAATACGCAGAGACGAGATAGTACCCCCCATCTGCATGAGTGAATGAGGGTATGAGCTGTACCGAGAGAGCTACGAGAGCTAATAGAGAGGAGAGACGACGCATAAAAAAGAAAATTATGTTCACATTGTATACTCTGGTAAAAGATGGCAACAAAAAAGTTATTGACATAAAAAATCCCCTTCTAGTAGGGCTTTCTCTTTGTTTGCAAACTCTACACTCCTCGGTAAACTCATCAAATGAACGGATTTAATTATCGCTCTCGAGGTAATGTCGGGGAAGACCTCGCAGTGGAATATCTCATTGCTCACGGGTACGAGATTGTAGAGAGAAATGCTACATTTCTCTGAGGAGAGCTTGATATCATCTGTACACGCAATAATCTGTGGAGATTTGTGGAGGTGAAATATCGAGAAAGCACAATATTTGGTTATCCAGAGGACTCAATGACGCCCAAGAAAATTAAGACACTTCTCAGAGCTATCGAATTTTATTGTCTCAAAAATAGTATAGACTACTCCCAGACGCGACTCGATTTTCTCTGAATTCTTCTCTTACCCAACCGAGAATATGAATATCGCCTCGTGGAAGATGTAAATTAGCTGCGCAATGAAAAATTAAAAAAGAAAAAAGAAAAATGGCGGAATTTGTAAAAAATTAGAATCCTTTTAACATAGTAAACATATTTAACCCAGTAAACTTAATAAACTTTTCATTATGAAACTCTTTCTCGATTCAGCTGACCTCTCTCTTATAACGAAATATTCAGAGTATGGTATCGTCGATGGCGTGACGACAAATCCTACCATTATAGCAAAAGAATGAGCCGATCAGGAAACTCGTATTCGTGAGATAGCTGAAATAGTTCACTGACCTGTGAGTGCAGAGGTGACCACTCTCACAGCAGAGGAGATGATAGAACAAGGGCGGAAAATCGCGTCTTGGGGGGATAATATCTATGTGAAGCTTCCAATAATTCCTGAAGGACTCAAAGCTCTCAAAGTCCTTTCTGCTGAGTGAATACCTACTAATATGACACTTTGCTTCTCTCTTTCACAGGCATGGGCTGTAGCAAAACTCGGCGCAACTCTCGTGAGCCCTTTTATTGGGAGACTTGATGATCGCGGTGAAGACGGTGTGAAATTGGTCGAAGATATAGTGAGCCTCTACAGACTTCATGGTTATGAAACAGCTGTGCTGGCTGCGAGCATTCGTTCGGTTGAGCATATCCGTCGTTGCGCTCTTGTCGGTGCTGATATTATCACTCTTCCGCCAAAACTCATAGATGAAATGCTTCAAGACGACCTCACTGATGCGGGATTGGCGAAATTCATGGAAGATTTTCATAATAGCCAGAAATAATATGGTTTCTTTTTCTCAAACTTCTGAACCGGTTGAACTCCAGAAAATAGCACACCAGCTCCGTCTCGATGTTCTTGAGATGCTTCATCTCGCTGGTTCTGGTCACATAGGGTGACCGTTTGGTATGGCAGATATTTTTGCTGCACTGTATTTCGCATTTCTGAATACGACACCAGAGAATCCTTCTGATGAAAATAGAGATTATTGTCTTCTCTCAAACTGACATATCTGTCCTATTTATTATGCAGCTCTTGCCCGTCGAGGATTTTTCCCGGTTGAAGAGCTTCAGCACCTTCGAAAAATCGATTCATTGCTTCAGGGGCATCCGAAACTCAGTATTCCGTGAGTGGAGAATTCTTCATGACCTCTTGGGCATGGACT
>JAGOOR010000004.1:29349-32074 GCA_017992415.1 Candidatus Altimarinota bacterium | reverse complement strand
ACTATGATTATCGCTACTACTACGCTCGGGAAATGAGTCTCATTTATGGAAAATAATTGGGCATACCATGATTGGGCAGGGAAGCCTGTGGATTATGAAAAAGCTCTTGCCGAACTTTCTCAGTCATAAAAGTACAAGAATCTCAGGAAAATGTCTAGCCCCCTAGGCTACCAGACTTTCTCAAAATAGATAGAATCATACCATGAAAAAAATCCTCTTTTCTTTTTTCGTTTTTCTTTTTTCTTTGCCATCTGTGATGGCATTCACTCCTTCTGCTGATATTGTATCATACGCTGATAGACTCGGTGGACAGATGAAACAGCTTTTTTCCCCTATGTCGTCGGAGGAAAAGAAATCCCTCATTGCTCAGCTCGACACCAGACTGGTAGATCTCCAGAATAATCTTATCGGTAAGTGAGATATTAAGATACTCAATCGCCTCTATCTCATACAGTATCTCGCACGCCATATCCCTGGTGTTGAGTCTTTTGATCAACAAGATGGTATCTATGATGAACTTACCTCAACTATCTGGACTCATGCAAAAAATTGATTTGATCTTCTCTATGAGCCATTTGATACACCACGATTCGAGGGGCATGATAATGCAAAAAAATATCGTGCTCTCGTCAATGGAGGGTATTTCAACAAAATTGAAGGCTCTATCTACCATGCTGGACTCCTCGCACTCAATGGTCAGCGCTATACTCCACCAGTGTTTGATAATAGTCAGGTGACACATTTTCTCTGTCAGGATAGTCATTGAATCCGTATAATGCCAAATATTGATTATCATGAATCTCTGATAGATTCTTGTGATACTCTTTTTCAGGCATGACCGGTTATTTATTCTCAGAGGTGAACACTTATAGAAGAAGATACTCGGCCCCAATCATATATCTGAAAAGCTCACAAGAGAACTGTTCTGGTCCTCTTTGAAAAGGCTGGAGTACAGGATGTCTGGTTTCTCACCATCAATGAAGAGGAGACTCTCACAGAAGTCAGAAATATAGTACTTCGTGAAGTACGATTTATAGGGACCTACGATACTGTTCAGATATTAAATCTCGACGGAGGAAGCTCTGTCGCTCATATGAACTATGCTCATCCAGAGCTCAATATTGGTAGAACAAAGATTTTGCCTATAGTATTGGGTATTAAATAATTTTTTATGCTTCTCCCAAATTGGTCCGATGAATCCGCTCTCTCAAAAAAATCTATCCGTGCAGGATGGGGTGAGGGTATAGTTCAGCTCGCACGCAAGAATTCACAGGCTGTCGTCCTCAATGCTGACCTCCCAGGTTCTCTCAAGCTTGAAGGATTTATCCATGAATTTCCTGATAGGTATTTCCAGGTCGGTGTTGCAGAACAAAATATGGCAGGAATAGCGACAGGTATGGCACATGCGTGAAAAATTCCTTTTATCACTTCTTTTGCAGCCTTTAGTCCTGGTCTGAATTTCTCACAGATTCGACTCGCAGCGATGTCGCACCTTCCTCTCAAAATCGTGGGAAGTCACTACGGTCTCAATGTCGGTCCTGATGGCGCAAGTGCTCAGATGGAATCGGATATTGCTATGATGCGAGCTCTTCCTGATGTACGAGTTTTTTCTCCAGCAGATTATAATCAGGCGATACAGCTCGTAGCCGCTATGGCAGAATGAGTGGGGACAGACTATATTCGTGTGACGCGTGCTGATTTCCCTGTGTTTCTCGATATATCTCTCCCTCTGGAGATAGGCAAAGCTCAGAAACTTCTGGACGGTTCTGATATCACTCTCATCGCGACAGGTTCTATGGTGTACGAGGCCCTGCAAGTTGCCCAATCGTTTATTGCGACAGGGAAGACTGTCGATTTCCTCAACATCCACACGATAAAACCTCTCGATAGTGAGAGTATTATCACCTCGGCACAAAAAACATGAAAGGTCGTCGTCATAGAAGAACACAATGTCGAATGAGGCCTCTGAGATGCTGTTGCTTCCGTTCTTTCCGAACATTGTCCGACGAGACTTCTCAAGATTGGTATCGCGGATACCTTTGCTGAATCTGGTACTCATCGTGAGCTCTGGATGAAGTATTGACTTGATAGGAAAGTCATGTTCCCAAAAATTGAAACATGGATAAATCAAATTTGATAGGAGGCTCTCTTGCAATTTATCCTGTATTCTTATTATAACCCTATGCTTCGCACCATCGCTTATATCATATTTCTCTGTACAGGGATTTTTGCTTTTTTTCTCATTGTGCTCTTTTTTCGTTCACAGGATGGAGTTATCAATACCTCTACAGATACGCCTTCTCGACGCCCAATTATTAGCACGAGTGTCAATGATAAAGTCCTCTCAAAAATAGAAAAATCATACCAATTCCGCAAATCGACACAGAATGATATTTTCTGAGCGTTTATATTTACATTCCCAGTGGAGATCACTGTCGCGGATCGTCTCCGTATGTATGTATTTGAAAACGATTATGCTCTCATCCGTCGCAATCTTCTCCTCCTCTCAAATCTCTATGATTTTCAGGATACCACTGACTTTTTTGGCAAAACCATGTTCCTCAATGATAAAACTGGTGATGGGCAGATAGTGAGATTTATTACAGAAATTGATGGACATGCCGTTGGCTTTGAGGTTCTCCGTGACGAATACAATGACCTTAAGGGTTTGCTTTTGCAATAATTTTTCTATACTTCCATCATAATTCATTACTCTCTATCTTCA
>JAGOOR010000004.1:0-29249 GCA_017992415.1 Candidatus Altimarinota bacterium | reverse complement strand
TCTGCTCTCGTCGCGAGTCTCGCAACAGCTATCGGTATCAAATATGGTCCGCTTCATGATCTCTTTGTCCTCGCACTCGTCTTCGCAGCTATCGTCATCTACGACGCTATGAACATCCGATATCAGTCAGGTCTTCATGCTCACGCACTCAATAAAATAAAAGGAGAAAAACAACTCAATGAATCTCTCGGACACCTCCCGTCAGAGACCCTCGTCGGTAGTATGATTGGTGTTTTTGTTGCGGCTCTTTTGATGCAGATATAATTCTTTCGATTATCAAAATTTGGAAATTTGATAGAGGATAGTGATATCATCTATCTTGTTGCATTAATAAATTTTAGATAAATCTCACCCTAGTATAACTGGTTGCATGGCTTTAATTTCGTCAGAATATCAAATCTCTGGAATTTCATTAAATAAGAAAATTTTCTTATTTAATACATAAGCAAATCATATTTCCAAGAATGTGTTTCCTCCTATGTAATTACGAATTCAATTTTTATCATAGTTAGCAACTAAAATAGCCTCACTTTCTTTAATCTTTTCATAGTATTTGCGAATCACATCATCTTGAATTTTCCTGTTTTCTCCTTCACTTTCTCTTTCAAACTCTTCAAGTGTGAGCTCTCCTGATAAAATCTTTATTGATGTTAAAGGTAATTCTGTCTCATGCCCGTTTTTTAAAAGTTGACCTGAAATCTGGCTCATATTTTCTGTGAACTTTATGCTACCACAGATTGTTATTTTCATAAAATTTATTTTAGCTTAATATCTTCTCAATCTCACTCCATACCGCTTCCCGAGGTTGTTCGCCATTAATTGTGTAGTATTCGACTTCATCTGCTTTCCAGCTGTCGAGGAGAGGGACGATGTCAGTGCGGTACCAGGCAAACCGTTTGTGGATTTTCTCGACATCTGTATCGTCGACTCGTACGACGAGCGTGTTTCCAGTTTCAGGATTGATATCTCATACGAAATCACTTCCAAATATTTCTTTTGTGATGGGATCCATCTTTCGCCCTTGGAGTCTTCGGAGTGCCTCTTCTTCTGTGAGCGTGAGGTGTATGACGCAATAATCAGTCGTGATAGCGTCGAAAAATTCTCTCTGAGCGATATTTCGCACAGCTCCATCGATGAGGATGTGGTCGTCTGGATGATTATCTATGAATTCTCGGATGAGGTCAAAAATGACAGAATCAGGTGTCATGATGCCATGAGGAACGGTATCCGCGACTGCTTGGTAGTGCTTATGTTCTGGATTTTCGAGGACAGAGCGGAGGATAGCTCCTGTTTCGAGGCTGATATAGCCATAGTTTTTGTTGATGAGAGCTGCTTGTGTGCCCTTACCAGAGCCCTGGATACCCATGAGCATGATGTGTTTTTTTGTTGTCATATGTGGGAAGTATAGTGGGCAAATAAAAAATCAAAAATAAAAAATCAAAAAACTGCATATAAATCATGCTTTCCTCACTTTTATACCATAAAAACTTGCCAGATAGAAAAAATATATACAATACAGCCATCTAACCCACAATTATGATTGCAGTTATAGAAACAGGAGGGAAACAGTACATCGTCAAACAAGGTGATATCATCACTGTAGATAGACTCGATGAAGCCCTCGAATCACACACATTTACACCACTTCTCGTCTCAGATGAAGCTGGAGGTACCAAGGTTGGTGCTCCTCTTCTCGATGGCGCAAAAGTAGAATGCAAAGTGACAGAACACACACGAGGCGACAAAGTCCGTGTATTTAAAATGAAATCAAAGAAACACTACCACCGTACAGCTGGTTTCCGCGCTGCACAGACAAAGCTCGAAGTGACATCGATCAGCGCGTAGTTTGTCCTTAATTACCCTGCTTGCTCCCAAAAATTATATCCAAGTATCTTCGCGACCGTCGCGCTCTTCGTCGAGCGCGTATGAAGAGGATTAGAACTTCGAATTCTCTTTTGATTTTCTTTTTCGTCGTTTTATTACCCATCTATCCTGTATTTGGTGCTGTTATCTATGATGGCTCCAATCGAGGAGCACTGGGTGTAGATATCAATGAGACCTCTATTATCAATGAATATACTGATGTAACGGATACTGATTTTATAGAGCCAGAGATTCCTTCTACTGATACTCAAAGGTCTACAGTGGAAGAATACATAGTACAGAGTGGCGACACCCTCTGAGAGGTAGCAGAACAATTTGCTGTATGAGTGAATACTCTTCGTTGGGCGAATAATCTCTCCACAGATACTCTCCGTGTCGGTCAAAAACTCATCGTACCTCCTGGCGATGGTATCATGTATACGACCAAAAAAGGTGATACCCTCGATGCTATTTCCATCAAGTTCAAGACAACAAGTAACAAAATTCGTACGGCAAATTTCCTCTGAGATGTCCTTCCTACTGGAGTGACGCTCTTCCTCCCGGATGCACAGAGGCCGTCTATTTCTATTGAAACGACAGGTGGCGGCAGTGAAGATGTGAGCGGTACATTTACACTCAAGCTCATTAATAAGGGGTGAGCATGATTCGTACCAGGGCACTGTACTTACTTCGTGGCTCAATACTGGCCTGTAAAATGGCGTGGAAATGCGAGAAATTGGTATAAAAATGCGAATTCAGCAGGGTATAAAACTGGTCAAGTAGCAAAGCCTGGCTCAATAGTCGTCTGGTACTGACCAGGATACAATCTCACCTATGGACATGTCGGAATCGTTATGAGTGTTAATACGAAAGCAGGGACAATGGTCGTTAAAGATATGAATTATGCTGGACTCTGGAAAGTGACAACCCGTGTCGAGAAGATAAAAAATAAAAATATAGTAGGATTTATCTATAACGAAAAAAAATAAATCATGCAAAATAAGTTTTCTACACGCCTGCGCCGACAAAAACAGTTTCGTCAGAAAACCCTGAGTAATCTCGCATTTTTACTTGTACTTATCGTTCCTATATATCCCGTTTTTGGTTCCTATATGCAGAGCTATACAGGTGTTGTTGTCCGTGGTGAATATGATAGATCTACTATTCTCGCCTCATACGACTGGGAAACAGGAGAGACTACTTCTGACTTTATAGAAACCCTCGTACAGACTCCGCCAGAGACTACACTTATAGCACCTGAGCCTTCTCCAGAGCCTGAACCAACAGCGGAGGAAGCACCAAAACAGACAATTGACCCAAAGAGAGGACTCTATGTGACTCACACTGTTGTGAGAGGTGATACTATTAGCACAATAGCACAGAAGTATGGTATCCCTATTGCGACCCTCCGCACCATGAATAATCTCAATACGGATATACTCTCAATCAATCAAAAAATTACGATTCCGCGTATTAACGGTGTTCAATATGCTATTCAGAAAGGTGATACTATTAGCACGATAGCACAAAAGTACGGTATCAAAGATATGAATACGATTCTTATCGCTAATGATATGAGTCGTAATTCTAAGCTCAGTGTGGGGAAACAATTACTCCTCCCTAATCCAACAAAAGATCCAACAAAAAAACCAGTTCCCCAGGTGGCAAAAGCTCCCGCTCCAGTCGATAATACTGCCAAAAAAGCTGCTCCAGCTCCCGCTCCAGTGGCCAAAAAAGCTCTCGTTGTTCAGACACCAAAAGATCCACTAAATATCACTTATGGAGGCTATTCTCTTTCTCTCAAGGTGAGTAAAGGATGTCGTAATTTTGTCTGGGGTAACTGTACTTGTTTTGTTGCAAAATATAAAAATGTCACATGGCGTGGAAATGCGAAAGATTGGATCAGAAATGCTAAAAAACAAGGTGTTCCTACAGGAAATGATCCTCGACCCGGTTCTATTATTGTCTACCATGGTGCAGGATTTCCGCCTGCTTATGGGCATGTTGGCATCGTCATGGCTGTCAATGATGACCACATGATTATCAAAGATATGAACTATCGAGCACTCAATGAAGTAACGACTCGTAGAGAGAGTTTTAATAATCCAGCCATCATAGGATATATTTATGTAGATTAGAGCATTTTTGCAAGAGCGAAGATGTGCATAATTCTTTTATTCTAGGTATAAAATTAGTACAATAAGCGGAGATATTTATACCTTCGTGATTCCTTTCCAAAAAATCATTGCATGGTTTCTGATAGGCCTCCTTTCTTTTGAGGTTATTTTTCGTATTCCATTTATCATTTCTGATGTTTCTGCTCTCGAATCAAATGATCATGAAGACATAGTTTCACTCTTGGTAGAAGAAGAAATATTTCGAAAAATGTCATCTGACATTGATGTCTACGCTCGTCGTATCCAGGAAAAACTTCCACACACGAGAACGGTTATTCTCACATTTGCAAAAGATGCAAATCCATACCTGATTGCTACTGCAAATGAGAAACTTTATTTTTCTGGGCTTCCAGATCATGGTAAGAAAACTCAGAAGCTCGTTGGTACTATATTGATAGGACATGTTCCTCTTCCTGTCGTCCATAAAGATAAGACAGATTTTCTCTCTCTCTTTCCCTATACTGATTTTGATGAGCCTCATTTTTTCTGGAATTGGAATAGTTCACGCTATGAATACCTCAATCAGTCAAAAAAAGACCCTCGTGCAGATATATGGCATTCTGTCATTGATCCGAATACCGGTGATATTGATTCTGATGTTGGGAAAATTCGCGATTTTTTTACCCGAGTGTATGAGTATGATGAAAAAAAATGACGATATCAGAATATAGGTGAGGATCCACAGGTTTTCTATATGGATAGTGTGAATGAATCTCGCGCAGCAAGTAAATGATTACTTTCTGTTTATGAGCAATTTTTCCTCCCTAATCAAGAACATCTCATCTATAACAGATTTTCTCGTGAATTTTCTCAATATCTCTATACAGGATTCCTCTCCCTTATGAAATCCAAAGGGAGTTTGCAGATGCCTGCTTTCAGAGATTGGAAACCGGATCCAAATTCTGGTGTTTCATTTCTGAATCAAGCCTCTGATATAACGACAAAAGTTTTTAGTGATGAGCTTATCACACCTTTTATCAAAGTTATCAATGAGAAGTATCTCGAGGATGTGAGTCGGTGGATTCATAATACTGGTCGTTATTATAACTGAGGTACAGATGTTCGGTTTGATACTATTCCTGAACTCATCACAACAAAAGATGATCTCTCTGCTCAGGTTCTCAAGGAGGGGAATGATGCATTGGAAAAATTAATTGATACCTATGTGGAAGGGAATCTCTCTATGGATATCCCTATTCTCATTAGCCGACCATTCCAAAAGACGGTGACAGAGAGGGATGGTAGAAGACAGGTGACGCGAACTTATAATTTTGTCTATGACAATTATTTTTATGGTGCCAAGGCTAATACCATAAAATCTGCCGCAGATTGTAGTCTTATTCGTGGTTCTACATTTTGATGACTCAATACTACCGTTGAAGCAAATCATGGATATAACATGCTCGGCGGACAAGATGATGGTGAGATAATAGCTCGTGATACTGCGGCAGGTATAGCGTGTACCTCTCCTACGCAGTCATATTGGGGATGAAATAGTCCTCTCAATTCTACCTATCGTGGTGATGAGCTAGTTCTCGAGACTCATCGATCTGATGACTTCACCCTCCCCATCCTCGATTTAGGTGCAGGGAAGAAAACAATAGGAACAAACTCTCCGCTCGATTGTCTACGAAGCGACCTCATACTTCGCCCATACCAGCATGTAGGAATCTCAAATAGGAAATATAATTGGCCAGTTGAGACAAACGGAAATAGATATTCTTGTGCTACACCACTTCAGAGTAATACCCCAAATCCTATTGATATCGATCCTACTCCGGAGAGAAATGAAAATATTCTTTCGAGTCTTGTGGCATGTTCCGTAACGGATGGTAACATAACACTTCTGGATCGTGATGGAAAAAACCTCTGACTTTGTCGGGCCAACTGACTTTCTGGTACATATAAGAGGGTATCTTCTCTCATAAAACATAGCGATCCTACTACAAGTGTTTTTTGAAAACAATCACAGGGGAGTTCTACGCCAAACTTACCAATCGATGAAGAGAGATACCTTCTTTATCTCAACAGGTCTGGAGCCCAGGCTCGTGTGAATTATCCAAATCTTTTTGATGTAGTTATTGCACCTTCTGATACGGATGAGGATATAGTTGTAAAAATCCGTACAGTCCTCAACTCTGCACAGTCTCATCTTGTCGGGCCAACTCTTCTTCCCGCTGGTCATAAATGGTCCCAGCTCATACCATCTGGTGCTATGGGCTCTGTCAATATTGCCGACACACTTCTCGCTAATAATGATATAAAAAATACTATCATCGAAGCTCTTCGTTGGAAGCAACTCGATATTGAGACAAAATATATTTCTGTTTTTGAGAGAGCTCTTGCTCCTACGGTGGACAATAATAATCTTACTCTACCAGATAAAAAAAATCTCTACGAAATTAGTTATCTGGGTGGGCAGGGGGATGCGAGAAATTTTGTATTTTGATTTGCTCCGGATAAGAAAAATATTCTCCCCGAATGGTTTACGGATATTGAATCAACACATATTAGAGATAATGCTTCTGTTAATATTTCACTTCCAGATGAAAATGATTCTCCCTACACCCTCTCTTCTCAAGAAATCAAAAATCTTCTCGGTGAGTCACCAGCTACACCTCCAGAATCACAGCAACAGAATAATAGTGAGCAGTGAGGTTCTGGCTCTACTCCAAAACTTGATTGTCAGCTCCTCTCAAGTGTTATTGTCTGGGAGTGGTTACTTCAGCTTCTCTGCTGGTTACAGGATTTTAAGAATATAAAATCGTATACAGTCACTGCCAATCCTACTGACTTTCCTCCATTTCCTTTTTCTGGTGGTTTTGGCAATTTTTCTGGATTACTCCAACAACTCAAAAGCTTTGTCCAGTCAGATTCAAATAAAAATAACATTCAGGATTATGTTGAGCAGAATAAGGATAAGATTTCTCTCAATATATCGACATCTGCTCGTACATTGAAACCAAGAGAGAGTCTCCAGATTGACACAACTCTTGACGAGAATAATTATCGTCTCGATGATGACACAACTCGCGTTGGATTGGAAATTGTCCGTATAGATGATCTCGATGAAGTAAAGAGCTATTCAGCTCAAGACAGTGATTGGGATACTATACAAAAACGCTATTTAAATATTTCTGGTTCTGATATATTTCGTGATGGGCAGGCTTCTTGGTCTCTTACTTCTGAGAATAGCAATCGTGCCAGAATCACCTTTGTATCTCATATCTATGATGAAGAGGGAGTTCTTATCTCCTCTGAACAAAACTCAGTACTTGTTGGTCCCATATCTCTCTGAGTTACTGTTGTTGGCTCATCTGGTACGAGCACCTCACACACTATCACAGCAGGGGATACAGGATGAGTAGAAGCAATCTTATCTGGACTTGATACATATCCAGATACTGTTGATGTCTCTATTCGAGATTATGTAACAGGTCAAGAAAGATGAACATATAAGGCTGTCCCAGTTTCCAACGATACCATTCGTCTCTGAAGTCCAGCCATTGATTCTGTTTTAAAAAAGTCATGAAGATATGCTCTCACAATAGTAGCTGGAGACTATTCTGGTCAAACTTATTTTACTATAGCTCCAGATGAAGCAAAGACTATCAGTCTCTCTCTTCCGGATATTCTCACTTCAGAAATTCCACAAAATATACCACTTTCTCTCCAAGATGCGTGGTGAAATACTCTTGATATTAAGGGGTGGAAACTAGAAATAAAAAGTTCTGACAAGATAAAAATCTCACCACTTTCTCTTCAGTCAAATACCAATTTTACCGGTAATGCTCAAAATTCTCTCACAATCACACCCCTGAGTGCCGGTAATGTCACTCTTGATATAACTCTTTCAAAAGATTCTCAAAAAATATCTAGGACTCTTTCTCGTCCTGTTCTTTCTGATATTCGACTCGTTGCGGATATTCCTAATAGAAATACTCTAGAGGTTGGTCAGGAAGTTCCGGTAAATTTCACAGTGCAACGACTTGATGGATCTATCGTAGATAGTTGGAATATGCCTATCAAAATAAGCCTCCGAGGTGGTGATGCAAAACTGGTAGAAGAGACATTAATTTTTGCATGAGGGAATGCAAAAGGAGTTATCAAAACTGGTACAAAACCAGCAACAGTTTCTTTTTATCTCAAGGATGCTGGTCTCGGGAAAATAGTCGGAGATAGTTTTGATATTCTCCCAGGTGCCCCTACCCGTATTGCTCTAACGAGTCCAGAAATTCTTTTTGCTCAGACTGGAGTTAGAGGTATTTTGACCACTCGTGTATATGACGCATTTGATAATTTGACTACACTTCATGGCTATTCACTTATTGCTATTTCTGATGCACCTAACCTCATACAGCCCCTTGTGTCGCCAAGAGAGACAACCACAGGTACTTATGATATGGATATTATTAGTCTTTGAAATCCTGGACGAATATTGTTCCGAGCTTGGCTCCAAAAAGAAGGTAAGAAATCGAGTATTTCTACACTTGAGAATGTTTCTGAAACAAATGCCCTTCCTGTTATCACGAGTGAAGAAGCTTCAAAAAATAACTGGCAAAATATAGTACAGGTATTATTGGGTGCAGCATTCTGACAGACTCCTGTTAAGTGATATTTTGGCTGATCAACACTTTTTGCTCCACAAACAAAAACACTCGCACTCTCAACACTTCTCGATACGCCCGAAAAACCAGTTGTTACTGTTATGCCAACAGGCAATATATTACTAGGTTCTATCCAGAATGGTACAGGTGTTAAAGTTCAAGTAGAATCTTATCTCAATAATATATTGAGTCTTTCAGTATCTGATACGCGACTCGGTAGACTTGCGCGTATTATGTATCCGGTGATGTCTGATGTTTCAACTACTCCGTGTGAAACACTCTGCAAAAAAGATACGATATCTTTTACACCAGCAGGTTCTGATATTTATTATAAAGAAGGTGTTGTTTATAAAAATTCAGAAAGACTTTTTGCTATAGCGGAAATATTTAATTCCCCAAATCTCTCATTTGCTTTTGTCCAAAAAAATACTCAGAGTCTCCAATTTTCTGTTCTCAATAATTGAGTAAATTTGTGAACCCTTTCTCTCACATGGAAACCACAAGTTCCCCAAAAAATCGGAAAAGATACTGCTAATGCTATTCAGGTAGAACCATTTTTACCAACGCTTCTTACAAAGCTATCTTGGAGTAATATGAGCTCATATGAGACACCCGGAATGACTATTTATTCTGTGTGAGTATCTCGTGACTACCTCTGAGGAGCACATGATCAAGGCTGGTCTTCTTATTCAGCAAAAAGTGGTCTCGGTTGGACAGAAAAAAATACTTCTCTCCTCGAATTTGCATCAGGACAGGAGTGGTCTGAATCTATACGAAATCATGCTGATTATCTCACAATTAATCTCGGAGACCCTATTATTCACCTCCCAAATTATGCAGTGAATAGTGTAACGGGTTTTGATAAAACTATAGGGGAGCCAGTTTATATCTGAACGACCGATGTGAGTGATTTTACTTTCCGTGATTCAAATAGTGATACAAAGCCAGACCTCATAGTTTATCATGATAATGGCACTGTATGAATGGGGCTATCTCGTAGCGATTGAGCGATTCTTGACGCAGGAGATTTACTCTCTATTCGAAATTCCCAGACGGGTATGATACGGTCTGGAGATTTTGTATGAGATGGTTATGCGGATGTAGTTTTTGTGGACAAGTCTGGTCAGCTACACTACATAGTTCATGATGAGAATGGGCCTACGGAGAAACCTATAAAATATGATAAAATTCCTCTTCTCTGAAAGGTGGAACAGCTCGAAGTCTTTGATATGGACCACGATGATATTGATGATATTGTAGTCATGGACCATCTCGGAAGTTTGTTTATTTTCTATGGTCATGATTCTGGTATCTTCCGAGTTCAACTCCTCGATAATGTCTATGATTTCGTTCTTTCTAGTGAGGCAAAAAATTCATATTTTACGGGTGCAATTCGTTATGATGGGTCTGGATTTGTCGATCCAGATAAGATGCCAAAAGCTGCTACATCGGAACTTCAATCTAAACAAGAGCAAGCTAACAATATCCTCTTTACTCGCATAGAAATTGGTTCTCAACAAATTACTACTACAAGTATCGCGCCTCCGAGAAGTCTTGGTACTGCTGTGGCTGAGAGCTTCGCGGGTAATTCTACTAATAGCCTGGCATGACTTCCTAATGGTCTCTTGCGGATGTATGATGGTAATGCTGTGACTCTCGCAAATTCAATACGCACTGGTTATGATGCGTTTGAATCAGAAAATGATAGCATCGTGTCCTCAGTTACTTCTACGACAACTCAGATTCGTACTTATCTGAATCTTCTCAAGGCTCCTTTTATCGTACCTTCGTCACTTTCTGTGATGAAACAGTATAGATCACTCGAACCATCTGGTCAGGTACTTTCTGGCTCGCCAATAGAAGTCATCATAACGCTCAAAAATAATTCAAGACAAAACATAAGCAATATTGTGCTTCTTGAAAAATTTGCAGAGTATCTCTCTGTATGAGAGATGAAGTACGATCTTGTTCGTGGTGAGAAAAATGAAACACAAAAATTTATAGCTCATAATTCACAACGTGATGCCGGTATAGCTGACCTCAGGAATGTGTCTATTTCTCCAGGGGAGACTATTAAGCTCATCTATAATGGCACGCTCAAATCGTTTTCTTTTGGGAAATTCGATGTGGGATATCTCGAAGATAGTGAAGATCCTACATCTGAAAATACTATTTCACAATCTGATATTCGCACTATCAATCCTGTCGGTTTAGATAAAGATTCTATACCTGAAAATGAATTCTACAATCATGATAGCTATGGAGACATACGCTTTAATCCTAATGAAACATGCGGTGGGCCAATTCTCCTCTGGAGATCACATAATATTTATGACCGTACATATCATAAAACTGCAATAGTTCGTGATGTGGTTGACCCTTATGCAAATGCTGTAGGACTCAGCAGGGATCCTACCCAAGCCTCAGATATATCTCGTCCAGTTCAAGAATTGACGGAATTGCAGGTAGCTGAGAGAGCACAGGCTCAATTTTCAGAATGGCAAAAAGATAGTGATGGTGATCAAATTCCAGATAAAGATGATAATGATTTTGGTGAGGTATTTCAGATGGTTATGAAGAATAATATACCTCAGATTTTGATGAGTCTCGGTAGTATGGATTCTATTGTTGGATCTATTACGAATGGTGTAAACCAGGTTCTCTCAAGTCTTGGTTCTGGTTTTGCGGGGTGTATGGCTCAACCTATCAACTGGTCACCAAATATGCCAGGAAACACTATTACTTCTCTGTGATACCCTACTCCAGGAGCCAATACACCTCCTAAAGCATGTCATAGAGATGTCAATTGTTGAGTTTCTGCCTTTGCTTATCCGACAGGCTCAAGGAGAAATAGTACATGGCCTCCAACACCCCTTGGAAGTGGAGGGCGGAATGATAGACCTTCAGGTGTCGCCTCTAGTGTGTCTAGATATGGACCAAATGATGACCCAGATTCTACATGATCTTCTAAGCCTCTTGCTGCCTGAACATATGTTCCTGGTTTGGGAATCTCAAAATTTCGATTATTTCTCGATAAAACTCTTACAGGAGCTGTTACCCAGCTTACATGTTTTGGTGCTAATAACGCTATAACAAATACTCCATGAATGTTTCCACTTCAATATAGCTGAAACTGTATTTATGCTGTTCAGCAATTGTTACAGTGTCTCCCAGATGGTAGTAAGGATAAACCTCTGAATAATGAAAATGATGTTTCTGATACTCTATCTCCGTCACGAGAAAATGATAACCCAATAGAAGAGAGAGAAAAAACAAATGTTTTTTCCAATGCTAGTTCGTGTTCGTTTTTTGATCCGATTGATTCATATCCAGCAGACCTTTCTCAGACTGCATCAAATTATTTTGCTCAGAGGAATGATAAAAATACTTCGGAACTCCTCGAGGCTATTGCTCAAAACCCTGAAGTTGCTAGTGGTTCTTCTTCGAGTGATACTGCTCTCCAATTTTTGTCCCAATATGGAAAATCTATACTACAAATGGCTCTCAATCCACAAGCAATAAATCCTCTTGTTTCCCAACTCGGTAACCCTGAAGCTATCAACCTCGAAAGTGTCAAAAGTTTTCCAAATTATATTATGGATTGGTATCAGAGACAGATGGATGAGATTATCTCGAGTTTGACGCAATTTCCTGATCTCCAATTAGCTCTGCCCAATTTATCTTTCCTTGGTGACGCAGGACTTGTACCTTCTCTCACATCATGAATGCAACAAGGTGCCACTTGAATTTCAAGTTCTCAGACATCCTCACTTCTGAGTAGTATTTTCCCTACAGCAGACGCTCAGAGTGCTTCTACAAATTCTTCATCTATGGATGGAGGTGTTCCTCCCAGGGTTTTTGCAGGAGCAAATCAGGAAGCAATATACGCATTACCTATTACTATTAATCCACAGCCCAAGTCTATAGAGGCTGATATTCCTTATGCCGATGGCCCTGATATACAGAAGAAACTTCTTGAATGGCAAAAAGCACTGAGCGCTCCACAGAGTGCTGTAAATAAGTCTCGTCTACAACAAAATATTCAACGACTCAAAGAGTATCAAGAGCTTCCAGAGAGGCTCCAAGAGGCTTACTATGAAAAAGAGAAACATCTCTACAATCTCTCTCAGAATGTGAAATGAACACAAGAATTCATGGGCGATTGGATGGCTGAAAATGGACCAAAATATAATGATTGGACGGAGTCTTTTGTATATAATACAAAGATGCTCGGTTCATGGCAGACACTTATTGATGTATTTAATGACTATGAAACAGAGTGTTGAGTAAATAGGAATGAACGATGGAATCTCCAGCACTGGATGTCTATAGTTATTCCTGAGGTTGTGCCGAGTATGCCTATTATTGAAATGCCAAGATTTCCTGATTCCAAAGTAGATTATTCAGATATTGATACTTCTATTGATGCAGAGATCCCAGATTATAATTTTACATTTCAACCTGTTACTCTCCCAGATGCTCCGATAGGTCTGACTGCTGAGCCTATGCCACTTATCCCAAAAATACCAAATCTCTCTGCAGGTATTGCTCCACCATCTGTAGATATCCCTCACCTTCCTGGACTTCCTCCTGCGGCAAAGATGCCATCCATTTCTCCTGCTCTTGCAGAAGCTGTTGGGATATTTGAGACGACCACTGATTACCAATGCCTCTACCGGAAGGTTCCTATTGTTCCTGAGTGGAATGCATGAACAACTGTTGCACATAAAACAGAGCGCAGGGGCTATAATCCTAAATTTGATTTCGATGATAGAGATTTATGATTTTTAGAAAAATATAAAAGATATGAAAGATTTTCGGGTGATATTGCTGAAATGAAGGCTCTTTCAGTTCGTACTGTTATTGATTCAGGTGAGGAATTTCAACCTATCGAAAATTCTACTCAAAGGCTCGAAGATACGCTTTATGTGAATACTGGTATATATGATAAAAATCTCGTTCAATTACCATCAATGATTTGAAGACTTTTAGCTGCGACAAATAATCCAAGACTCGTCACTCCTCAAGAATGAATGCTGGAATTATCTCAACTCATTCAGACTATAGATATGAGTCCAGAGAGGAGAACCCAATTTGCACAATTGTTTGATAGAAAATGATATCAAAAAAATACTACCAGTCCCACTCTTCTCACCCAGATGAATGTAAGGTTCAATCTCATAGATGAAGCAATACAAAAAGATAGGACCAAAAATAATGGGCTCATCCAGGATATAGTTGCATGGAGGGATAGCTCCAAAAAGCTGGAAGAAATACCGTCACTTGCTCAGTATATATCTGGTAAACCTCAACTTGCTCAGAGTGCTGGTGCCGGTAGTTATCTGTTTGGTCTTGACCCAAGTGTTCTCGCTCCACTTTCTACCCTGACCCCTCTCTCAATAACAACCACGAATCCTGTCAGGCCATCTGAGTCTACAACATTTGAGTTTGGTGATGATCAGGGGCTTCAAAAAACTCAAGGTCTCTATGTGACACAAGGTGAGACAACACAGAAGCTCATAGATTTTAGCGAGGGTGTAGATTGAGAGAGTAAGCTCCATACTATTGATGATGACAAAGATGGGGATTTAGACCTCTATTATTCAATCGGAAATATTATTTATAGAAAAGAAAACTATACAAAAAATGCAAATCCTTATGTGATAAAAGATGCGCCAAAAGTTTATTCAACAGGAGATATTTATGATAAATTTTTCAATATAAAAAATCCAGATATTTCTCTCTTACCGAGAAATGGTCAGATTAATATTCACCAAAGTGATGTTCCTGCTAGTGTACGATACCAGGCATTCATGAGCAAGGGGAATGAGCATTTACGCCTTAGTCTTTTCCGTTCTCTCTTTGAAACTCAACAGAATAAGGCCCGGTATCAGGTTGATATTGTTCCCCGAACACAGAATAATTCGAGTCTACCTGTTTTAGATGTTCCGTATATAGAGGACATAGATGGAACTGTATTTATCGAGCATAATAGGGTATACCGTACTCTTCTAGCCAAAGGGAAATATATAGATCAAGACGGTTCAATCCAGGATTTGTCTTCTGAATTTGTCATTCGGTGAGGGCAGTCAGGATATACTTCGGAACCAACAACTCTCGAGGTTACTAGTCAAGGAAAAACTGTTTCATATAAGATGACAACAGGGCAGAGGGTAAAATTTACAAATGATAGTCGCGTGACCGTCTTCAGGTGATCTCTTATACTTTTTGATAGTGTTCGTGAAAAGCGCCCCATGAGTGTCCGAGATATACGCCTACCAATACTTCCTGAAGATCGTCTTATCACTGATAAAAACAGTAATGCTACGATTGTTTTCCCTGATTGAAAAGAAACTTTCGTAGGGCCCTCACAATATTGGTCACTCGCTGAATATGCTCCAGGTGTTGGGGTCAAAAAACTATCTCTCCCAGTAGAATCTGAATGGTATTATGGTACACTGACTGATACTAGAACTTTAGCAGAGAATCGTTTCCCCCATGCTGTAGTATTCGATGCATATGCAGATTTTTTCCAAGGTAGCATTCTTTCTCAGATTCCTTCTCAGATAAAACTATCTCTCCCTAGTCCAACAGAGATTGATTTTCAATCTTACTTCCCAGCTGATACTATTACCAATGTTGAGATATTCCGTCTGCCCTCGTCTCAGTATAGACAGATCTCACCTACTCGTGTAGCGTTTGAGACGCAGAGGGAAAGTAGGGAGATGGTTGTTCGTGTTACATTTTCATGAAAAATTAGAGATTATGTCACAAAAATTGTCACGGATCCGCCAAAACTTTCTATTAGGACTCTCGATGCGAGTGGTAAAATATCAGGACAAACTATTTCTGTATCACCCCTTCTTCCACTCTGAATCCAATCGTATATAGATGATCAAAATTGGACTCTTGCCCGTTGATTCTCGAGTAACAATAATACTTTTGCTAGTTCGATTGAGAGGAATAATCCGCTTATATCTCTTGGCTATAATGCTGCCGCTCTTGCTACCTTTAATAGGAAAACTGGAGTGCCAGTTTTGTGAAACAGTTTTTCACTTGTTCCACTTGTCTCACTAGGGAAAACATTCTCTTACTCTGTTCTTCAGGGGGGTGCTGAGAGACTACGGGTAGAATATGATTTCCCAGAAACTATTTTCCGGCAGGTAGCAACAATTGATGAAATCAATAAGCCTGGAATATTTATTCTAGGATCGGGTCTTCGTCTTGAATCGACCACCCTCAAGGATTCACTCAAAGGCGGAGCGTATATTACAGATATTAATTATAAGCCTCTCATTACTCTCGATTCCCGTGGTTTCATTAGAACACTTGATACAAATATTTCATGGTCTGTCAAAACTGAGAATAATTATATCAGCTTTGTTATCTCTCGAGATAGAGTGGAGCTGGGGCGTATAGTTCTCAACGGAGACATAATAACTACTTTTGATTCTCAGAATTAGGAATTATCTCGGAGAGATTTTCCTATATTTCTCTTTTTGTGTCTATCATTTTTTCTCATATTTTGAGCCATACATGATATTCTCCTGGCTTGTATCACTCGAGTAAGGATTTTATTTCTAGCAGTTTTTCTCTGGATACTGTTTCTGGTAGAATAATGGTAAGGATTTTATCTTCCATGATGCATGTGTAGTTTTTCTGTATTTCTGGAAATAATTCTTTTTCCTCTTCTGTATCTTCTGAATCTCAGAATATTTTTTCATTTCGTGCAGCGGTCCGCAAGTCACCTATAGTTGATCTCTTTACCTGATCAGCCTCAATAGATATTTCACGCATTTCTGCTTTATAGCTTAGTTTTCATTTTACGAGAACTATTTCGCCAGTTTTGATGAGGTGAGCTATTTGGTCGTACATTTTAGGAAAAACAATAATTGTGAACTTCCACCCTGTGCTTGAACAAGTTGCTATAACCATGTTATCTCCTTTTTTGGTTTGGATTTTTTTTACTGTGTCGACATAACCTATAACCTGTACGATAGGTTTTTCTTTTCGTTCTTTTTTGTTCTCTTCTCTCACTTCTTCCTCGGGTGTTGTTTCTGTATCTTTTGTCTCTGTTATTTCCTCAGGCGTCTCTGTTATTTCCTCATCCAACATTACTTCTTCAGTGATACTTTCTTCTAGGAGAGACAGAACTTCTCTCACTTTATCTAGGCCAAGAGATTTTCTTTCTATGTATCGTTTGAGTCCATCAAGAGGGTCTCCGGATATGCTCATGCCTATAGCATTCCTCTCCTCTCTTATTTTGTCTTCAAAAGACATAGGACTTGCTGAGTCAAGTATAAGTCCGCTTCCAGTTATGTCTTCGCCGAGGTCAAACATATCCATCTGTTTGGTACTTGTTTTGTGTTCCACCTCACGGAGATATCCTGCCATTCTTTCCATATTTGCGAGCATATGTCCTCTCTCTCCTAGGGTATCCATAGCTCCACTTTTTATCAGTGCATCGAGTGTTTTTTTATTGATGACATCTGAACCAGTTTTTTTCACAAAATCCTCGAGAGTGGTATAATTTCATGTTTCCCGTCATGCCAGTATCGTTCCTATGGGTCAGTCTCATACGCCTTTTATAGCCTTGAGTCCGAAACGGATTTTTGTTTTATCGATGTAGGTAAAATGTCTCCGAGATTCATTTACATCAGGAACCAGTACCTGTATTCATTTTGAACGAGCCTCATTGATTTCTAGGACGATTCTATCGCTATCATCTTCATCTGATACCATAAGTGCCGTGAGAAAATCAGTTGGATAATATGCTTTGAGGTAGGCAGTTTGATATGCTATCATTGAATAACAGGCTGCATGAGATTTGTTAAAGCCGTATCCTGCAAATGGTTCGATAATGTCAGTAAATATGTATGTTGCCAGTTTTTCACTGTGTCAGATTCTGATAGCAGCTTCGATAAATTTACCCTTTTGCTCATCCATTAATTCTTTAATCTTTTTACCCATAGCTCGGCGGAGGATATCAGCTTCTCCGAGAGAGAATCCAGCAAATGCTTGAACTATCTGCATGATTTGCTCTTGATACACAGCTATACCTTGTGTGAGCTGAAGAATCTGTGCAAGCGATTCGTGAGGGTATTTCACTTTCTCTTTCCCATGTTTTCTCTTAATGTAGGTAGGGATATAGAGCATTGGTCCTGGTCGGTATAGTGATACCATAACTATGATATCTTCAAAAGTATTTGGTACCAGCTCCTGGAGATAGCGGCGCATTCCTGCGGATTCAAATTGAAAGATACCTGTTGTGTCACCCTTTGCAAAAATATCAAACACCTTTTGATCGTCCATGGGTAGATTATCTATATCTATTTTTACACCATGATTGTTTTCAATAATACGGAGTGCTCTATCTATGATGGTGAGATTTCTGAGTCCGAGGAAGTCCATTTTGAGCAGACCGAGACCATCGAGAGGATAGGCAGAGAATTGTGTTACAATGGCTGTGTCGTCTTTTGGTGGATGTTGTAGTGGGCAGAAGTCCGTCATCGGACTTGGTGCAATAATCACAGCACAAGCATGGACGCCTAATTGCCGAACTGTCCCTTCGAGTTTTTGAGCATTTTTGATGAGTTTATTGTGGAGGGGGTTTGTATCAATAGTTCTTTTGAGGTCTGGGTTTTCCTTTATGGCATTCTCTATTGTTATTCCAGGTCTTGCTGGTATGAGTTTTGCAAATTGATTCATCTCAGCAAAAGGTATCCCTAGTGCCCGGCCTACATCTTTGACTGCCGCACGAGCAGCAAGTGTACCAAATGTGCATATTTGCCCCACCTGATCGTGTCCGTATTTTTCCCGCACATATTCGATTACCCTTCCTCGACCCTCATCAGAAAAATCAATATCAATATCAGGCATTGATACTCGTGCAGGATTGAGAAAACGTTCAAAGAGAAGTTGGTATCTGAGAGGATCAATATTGGTTATGCCAGATAGATAGGCTATAATAGCACCAGCAGCAGATCATCGTCCAGGACCAACTGGTATATTATTTTCTCGTGCCCATCGTATAAAGTCGGCGACGATGACAAAATAACCATCAAATCACATGAGGTGAACAACAGCGAGTTCATATTCTAGACGGTCAAAAATTGATTTTTTATCATCCGTAAAGGAAGCATAGATACTTTCTTTTTTTTCGTTTCTCCATTTTTTTGGTAATTCGAGGAGATCGTCAGGAGAAAGGTCTGAAAGTTTTGGAATTTCAGTTTTTATCTCTTTGTGTACGCATTCTGCAATTTCTTTTTCCGAAAGAGTGAATTTGTATCTCTCATTTAATCATTCAAAACAAGTCCAACGAAGGAGCCATTCTTGATCTGTGAGGAGTTCGAAATCTTGGGGGTAGATTTCTTTGTATGATAACTTTCGTTTTTCTTCTTTTTCATTCAGTTTATAGACCGGCAGCAGGGGAGTTCCGTGTGGTATTTCTATATCAATCATGTCTGCTATCTTGACTGTGTTTTCACATGCTTCTGGGGCATAAGCAAAAAGTTCCCTCATTTCTTCTCCCGGTCTCAGTGAATAATTTCCTTCTATGAGTGTTTTTCTATCGGGGTCATCAACTCTACGTCCACTTCCGATACATGAGAGGAAATCCTGTGCTTCTGCATCATCAGCTCTCGCATAGTGCACATCGTTTGTACCAACAAGAGGAACACCCGATATCTTGCTGAGCTCTACGAGTCTTTGATTATAGGCTCATTGGGATCACCGATCTGGATGTTCACCAATTTCGAGAAAATAATTTCCTTTCCCAAATATTTTTTCGTAGTATGCTATTCTCTCGAGCAAAAAAGAATTATCTCTCCCAGATACAACATGTTGTGCTATCTCACTCGCTAGGTCTCACGAGAGTGCTATAACATCATCCGTATATTTTTCGAGAAGAGGGAAGTCTATCTGTGCCCTACTTCCTACATTTCCATCGAGATATGCTTTTGTGGTCAGTTGTATGAGATTTTTGTATCCGTTAAAGTTTTTTGCAAGGAGTATGAGGCTGTATACTTTTGCATCTCGTGCATCATATTTTTGGCCCTGTTCACAGATAAATACCTCAACTCCGATGATAGGCTTTATGCCTTTTTTCTTACATAAAAGATAGAATTCAAAAACTCCATGGAGATTATTAGTATCAGTGATAGCGAGCGCTGACATACCGAGCTCTTTTGCTCTCTCGACAAATGCCTCAGGCTTGCCGAGACCCTGAAGAAAAGAATAGTGTGTGTGGAGATGGAGATGAACGAATGACATTGCAAAGACTCTATAAAAAAACCCTTGAATTGCAACTCTTCGTGCCTCTATATTATGACTTTGTGCTCAACAAAAAACTTCTATAATTCTCTATATGAATACTATAAATATTTCCCCCTCAGTTCTCGCTCTCAAAGATAATCCTGAATCTTGGGATAATCGTATATTGGAGCTGCCTATTGCTCTTTCTGGAGTACATTTTGACATCTGAGATGGTGAATTTGTTCCATCTCTGATGCTTTCCCCAGATGATCTATCGTATCTTAACTCTGAACTCCCTGTAGATGTCCATCTGATGGTGAAGAGGCCATCGGAATATTTTGAGAAAATTCTCAGTTTTCCTTCTGTTCAGGCTGTTGCGTTTCATATCGAGTGTGATGAAGATATTCATGAGACGATTCAAACACTCAAAAATTCAGGGAAAAAAGTCTGACTTGCAATCCTTGATACTACTCCAGCTGATCATCTCGCCCCCTATATCTTGGAGATAGATTATGTACTCGTCATGACGGTCAAATGAGGTTATTCTGGGACCCCATTTATTCCCGAAGTGCTTCCAAAAATATCTGAAATACATAATAAAAGACCCGAACTTCCCATTATAGTGGATGGGGGAATAGGGGAGTCTACACTTCCTTTCTGCCTAGAGGCAGGTGCGACAGGTGCGGTCATGAGCTCTGCTCTCTTTTCTGGAAAAAGCCTGGATTGGTTGAAGGAATATGTATCTAGCGAAGGATAATTATTTCTTTGCAGCGAGCCAGTTCTTCCCCACTCATACATCGACAGTGAGGGGGATATCCCATTTTACAATATTTTCCATCACTTCGTGGAGTATTTTTTCCACTACTTCAGTTTCTGTATCTGGACATTCTATTACGAGCTCGTCGTGTACTTGCATGATGAGAGCAGCGGAGAGTTTTCTTTTTCTGAATTCATTTTCTATTCCGACCATCGCAAATTTAATTATATCAGCACAGGTTCACTGGATAGGCATATTCATAGCTTCCCGTTTTGCTTGTTCTCTGACCATGGAATTTTTGTCTGAAAGTCACTTGATAGCTCTTCTTCTCCCAAAAAATGTTTCTGCGTAGCCAACTTTTAGAGTTTCTCATACTACATGATCGAAATATTCTCTCGTGGCAGGATAGAGAGAAAAAAACCTCTCAATGTAGACAGCACATTCAGCTGAGGTTTTTCCAAGCATTTTCGTCAGTCCAAAAGGAGTAATACCATACATGACTCAGAAATTTACAGTTTTTGCCATACTTCTCTCTTCTTTTGATATGTCATCTTTCTCGAAGAGTATTTTTGCTGTTTCGTAGTGAAGATCTTTCTTTTCCTTAAGTGTGGCAATCATTTTTTTGTCTCCTGAGAGACAAGCGAGTATTCGTATTTCTATCTGTGAATAATCTGCTACAACAAATGACCAATCTTCTTTTTGAGGTCGAAATGCTTTTTTTATCTCATCACTCCATGTATCTCCTGCAGGTATATTTTGGAGATTTGGATCATTTGATGACATACGTCCTGTGCTGGCTCAGAGTGTGTCATATGTTGTATGAATCCTTTTTGTGTCTGGATTGATATTCTTAGAAAGCCCGCGTACATAGGTTCCTAGTAGTTTACTGGCATGTCGGTGTTGTAGAATATCACGACAAATTTCATGATTTTCTGCAAGGATTGAAAGAGTTTCCTCATCAACACTCCATCCTGTTTTTGTTTTTTTCAGAGGCTTGATTTCCAGTGTTTCAAAGAGGAGCTTCTGGAGCTGAAGAGGGGAGGCTAGATTAATAGTTGTTTCTCCAGTTTCTTTTGCCACTTTTGACTCTATACTGGATATAGCTTGTGCGAGTTCTTTTTCTAGTTTTTGCAATGATTTTTCATCAATATATACACCGTGAACCTCCATTTTTGCCAATATTTTTGATACTTCGGATTCGAGCTCGAGTATTGGATGATTGACCTGTATAGTATCAATATGCCAGAGCGATCCTGCTATTGTCGCTGTATTTTCTGGATCTATCGTAAATTCGCTACTTTGCTCAAAAAATGAACCGTATGAGCCATTACGCAAGTGAGGGGAAAATAGATGATTCTCTATTCTGAAATCACGAATCATGAAGGTGGTATTATAGGTCTGATATGAGATCATCGATCATTCTGTCTATTTCCTGAGTCATTTCATCAGCCGTTGGCTCAGGAGTTGTATTTTTCGGTGATTCTTTTGGTTTTGAGAGGACTTCTTTTCCTGTTTTCTCTTCTGTTTTGACTTCTTCCTTGTTTTCTTCTACAGGGGCAATAATGGGCTGTGGCGGAGTATCAGTCGATATCTCTACCGGTCGCACCTTACTTGTGCCACAGGCTACGAGGAGGAGGGGGAGTGCTAGGAGAATGAGTTTTTTCATATGTTGTTATCTTACTTCGTCAGTATACGGTCGTTTGGTGAAAATTCAAAAAATTTTGCAAGATATGGTAACTTGTCTATAATCCGCTTGTTGTCAGGAAATATGCACTCGTAGCTCAGCTGGAAGAGTACCGGTCTTCGAAACCGAGGGTCGCAAGTTCGAACCTTGCCGGGTGCACCATACTGAATTTAACTCACTGTTTCCTCCACTTTCACCAGTCCCAGACTGGTCTGGCTCAGGTTCTAACCTGGGCTTTTTGTTGTCTTCATGATCTTGGGAGTCTATGAGAGGCATAAACCACTCGTGCAGTTCCAGACTGAGTTTCTTGTCCATTATGGTGTAGTTCTGACCAAGTGCTGAGAATATCTCCTTTTTAGTCAAAGCATCTCCTGCGTTAAAAGCATCACGCACACTCCTAAAGAAATCAAATACCTTCACAATTTTGTCATACCACATGTCCTCGTTGATATTGTACTCTTCCATCTTCTGGCGAATCTTGAATGACTCCATTTGGTACTTCTCATTCCGTATGCGGTAGTCCTCATCGCTGATAACTTTATCCAGCAAAAGCTCTATGAGGCTATCTCGCTTGTTTCTGGTTTCAGTATCTTGTTTCTTGAGCCTTTCAAGGGTAGATTTCTTGAAGTTCATTTGATCTTTATGTGTTTCCTTTAAGACTTGAATTGCCCAAGAATGGAATCTTTCGTTTATGGTGATTTTGTTTAGTGTATCATCAATCATCTCAATGATGTCTCTCTCTTTCAAGTAGTTCTTTTGCTGAGTACACGGATGCTTCTTGCCAGTGCAGTGATAGTAGGTGTGCTTGTGGACATCTCAGTTCTTCTGTTTTTTGTACTTATTCTCCGCTGTAATAAAACATCAGCATTCACCGCATCGAATCATGCTTGTGAAAGGGAATGGCTGGTCCTTGAGCCTAGGCTTATACTCATTACTTATTATGTCTAATAACTTCTGGTGTTCCTCAAGTGTAATTATTGCTTCATGGTTTCATTTGTAGAGTTGCCCCCTAAAATAGAAGTGCCCAGCATAGAAGATATTTCTGAGCATACCATGAAATGTACTGACTGAGAGCTTGCTGTATGACTTATCTCTTCTCAGAAATCTAAAAGCATATTTCTCGTTGGCGAGTTTTACTACTTCTGTCACTGTGTAGCATCACCTGAGCATGAGTCTAAAAAGCTCTCTCAGTATTGAGAGTCTTTCTATATCACTGACTACGGTTAATGTATTTCTGTCATGTTGATAACCCTGAGGTAAGCAGCCAGGATACCAACCCTTTTCGCACTTACTCACCATACCTCTGGTAACTATCTTTGACAGATCAATAGAAAATTGACTTGCCATAGATGTCTCAATGCTGTAGAGAAGAGCATTATCCTCAGGCACATATTCCTTCTCAAGTGTGAGAATACTTTTTATTTCTCATATCTGGAGCATATGTTGAATTTTTCCACCATCGATAGAATTGCGGGCAATACGATTTGCATGATAACAGAGTATGCCATCCGCTTTTCCAGATTCAATCATCTGGACCATTTTAACAAACTCAGGTCTATTATCAGGATTCTTGGCTGAAGCACTCTCTTTGAGAACTGTAATGACTTCTAGTCACAGCTCTTTTGCTTTGTCGTTCATCAGTCTAATCTGATCATCGATAGATTGTGTTTGGCGGTCTTCGCTTGTAGTAGACTTACGAGCGTAGAGGATGTATTTGGTTCAATTGACCATAGTAAAAGGGATAAGAACTAAGAATTAAAACGCAGAAAGCGATTACGATACCCATAGATTTGCAATCTAGAGACACCGTAACCGCCTTTATTAACAGAAAATTCGTTGGCAAAGAAAGTATACGGTAAATGTCTTTTTTTCAATATAAATTATTCAGTATTTTTTCTCTGTGTTTCGTCAGAAATACCGTCCAAAGTGTCCGAGGTGTCCAAATTTTTATCTGTTGTTTGATGTATTCTACTTATGGTGATTGTTCTGTTTCATGAATGCTGATGAGATATACATATTCATAGTGCTCTCAGATTATTTTCATGAGCGTATAGTGCCCTACAGAAAGAGCCAAGTTCATTTGGTGTAAGGGGTAGCTTGAGTTCCGTCTTACATATATCAAATAGTCGTGCAGGTGTATCTCGCCAAGTATCAGCTGAGGCAAGAATATGATCTATAGCCTGTAATATATAGGTAGGAACAAGTTCTTTTTTTATACATTGATTCTGGTCTTCGAGTTTTCTTTTGTAAATCCTAATAAACTCACCATCAGGATAACCGAGAATACGGGATATCTTCTCTCACCAACTTGCAAATTCTGCCATTCGGGGGAGACCAGATATAACTTCTGTATCACCCAGGACAAGAGCTATAGTACAGAAAATGCAGTCGAGAATTTTTGCTTTCTCTTCTTCGAAACTTTCCAGTAAACTTGGGAAGTCTTGCGCTCCCTCAATGCGATTTAGGTTTAATACTATTGACCTCTCGATAAGGTCATCACGATAGGTGACAGTATTGATTGATCAGATTCAAAGCCTAACGCTGTATGCTCGTTCCATCATTTCCTCATCACTATATTTTTTCCTCGTGCTGAAACCTCATCATGTAACTACCTCGCACAAAGTGTCTGATACCTCTGCTTTTATTTCTGATAAGTTATCATATGTGTGGAAGTATCACTGAGTCAGTTGTATTTGTAGGTCATCAGCTTTGGAAGGCATCCTATACCCAGCAAATTTCTTATTTCTCAATGGGTCTATGAGCTCCCGAACAAATCGAAATCATGAGGTCTTGGCAGATCATTTATCCCCATTGAATACAAGAATTGGTAATTCGATATGAGGCAGAAATAAAGCAATAAGATAAACCAAGAAAAGGTGTTTATCCTCGGGTGTTTCTATATTGAAGTATTTCCATATGCATTCAAAATCTCCTCACTTTTCAGGCATAACTTGCTTATCCATCTTGGAAAACCTTTTGAAGTATGTATCGTTCTGTACTACAATCTCCATATTTTCTTCCCAGATTTTTACTATCTCTCATGCTTCGTTATTCAGGTCATAATAGATAGTATTGGTGGCTTTATCATAGCCAATCCTTGTGTATACATTTCTCTGTTCTGCGGTATTTTTTGCTAGTGCTCTTATATTTGCAGCAACATTTTTGGCCGTATCTTGTCACAGTATTCCTCAGAATTCCTTTTGATATTCCCTGAGTATGTAATCTGTTAAGTCATCACTACCCATTGGGTAGAGCTTCTTCTTACTATCGTTCATGTCTATCAAATATATAACTCCGTTCTGATCGATTATGAGCTTTATTTTTTCCTCAATGAGATGGTAAACCCTATCAATCACTTTCCCACCATTCTTGCTATCTAGTAAATCCGCCTCTAGTTCTGTAGTATTTTTGGCAAGTCTTGAAGTAGTTTCATACTCTCAGATTCGCCTGACCATATCTACAATTTTTTCTTCTGGGTATGGGGGGATGCAATTTGTCTGATTATATTTTAATAGTTTAGGCAATACCTCTGATATCCATTTCTCTGGGTCCTTCTCATCATGAATAAGCTTGCCAGTAATTGCGAATAGTGTTGTATCTCGTTCACCTTCGTGGTGTATTTCTCACATAATTTTAGCCCAATCTTTTACTTCAAAATTATTCCTGGCTGATACTTCCAAAGTTTTCTTGTCAGGGAATGCGACCATTTCTACAAGCCAACTTGGAGCTTCAGCTAGTTCCACATCCCACGGCGCTAGTCATGGTGCCCACTTATACTCTCAACCTGATTTGTGAGTGCTTCATGGAGCGACAAGGTAGTGACCACTTGCTTTGAATTCTATATGTGATGCTAATCGTGGCTTATTTGAGAGCTTTCTTCCTTGAGGAAATTTGAAATATATATGTCTTCATCCACCACCTGTTAAAACCGTCCATGTCACAGGAATCTCACGCCCTTGGAAAAAGGATCAATCATAGTCGGCATGGTAGCTGTCTATATCCAGTGCAATAATTCAATATGTTTCTTCGATGATAATTCAGAAATTCTTTTTTCAGCTTCCATTAAACCATTTTTCCAGTTCCTGCAAACTTGGTTTTTGAGTTCTGTATGGTTTCCAGCTATCCACCTCTGGCGATTTATCCCCATGTTTAATTGGAATAATACCAAGATGTAGCTGTTGGCTATAGTACAAGGCTTTTTCATACTGTGTTAGTGCTGAAAAAGTTTCTTCCGAAAATATTTCGGGAAGTTCGTCCGGTATATTATTCATGGTGATTTTGGTTAGAAGGTGAATTGTCCTGTGACAATTTATGTTGGAGACAGAGGTAGAGATTCATCACCATATAAGCTCGCTCTGTGGCTTGCTCCGTGGTGAGTTCGACTCAGTGCTCTGTCTTGTAGAGTTCTTGGAACTCTTTAATGTGATCGTCTGATAGCTTCATAGAGTGGTAGGGGAAAAACTAACCCACTTGATCAGAGCGGGTATCGGGGAAGTAAAAATGTCTTTCGTCAAAGACACAATTAGGGTACCCATATACAAAATGTTTTTTTGCATTCGACGGATAAATATTTTTTTTTGCCTACTTTTCCTTATATAGAAGGGATACTTTTATCTTTTGACTGAACAATATTCTCTTTTAGTAACTGTCTGCTTCAGTGTTAGTATGTTATTATCTGTTGTAAAATACTGTTCCCAATCGTTAATATTAAAGTTTCTCTTGAGCACATCTTTCATTGCACGGGTATGTACCGCTAGGGCAGATGCTTCTGGTTTATTTTTTTTAGTTTCATATTTTGTTGTCCTGAATAGCTCAGCGAACTCGTTGAGGCTGATGCTCAATTTACCATTCTGTACAAAATACTCTAGTAGCCCAATCATTTGTGGTCACCATTTTTTCCTTCCTCATATATATTCTATGATTCCAGTATTGTTATCTTTCATATATATTTTCTTTGTTTTGTAGTCTTGATATATGACAAACCTATCAAAGATTTCAAAGCTAAAATCGCAAGCTTCTTTAGATATAGCTATGTCCCAGTTTCATACACTCAGGAAAAACCCGTTTCGATCGATAAATTGCTGAGGTAATACATCACTCTTCAGCACAGCAGGGTCCCAGTCAGATTTTGCCTTGTATTTTAAGTGACTATGACTCGAGAAAATATTAAAAAAAGATTTTCATGTAAATGCTCAACATTGTAATAACTCATCAGCTGGCTCATACTTTGCTCAGATATATCTGTATTTCCCAATGAATCAATTTTCCATAAGGTGATCAAGTAATAGGACCAGTATGTCATCACAGTTTCGAGTTTCACCATCGTAGAGTTTAAATATTTTCTCAGCCCAAAGTAATTCACTGCCTGTAATAGGTGCTGTATGTATAGTAAGACAATTTGGCTTAGTAAACTGAGCAACGAATTCATAGTCAAAGTATAGAGTAGTTTCAATTCTCCCCACAAGTAAATCCAAATACATCTTTAGTGAATGGTTTGGTTTTAATCTGGGAAGTATAGGCGTAGACATAAGTATTTGTTAGAGGCTTCCTCTCGCAATAGTATCAAATGTAGAACTATATCTCTCAAAAGATTTACTGTCCTCAACAATATGGAATTGATTCTTGAGAACTTGGACAACTGCTTGGTTCTTACTACAACCAAACTTATGAGAGTACGCTTCAACGCCTCTGTGAGTGGCCTTGTTGAGGTATATCGTTACCTTGGCATGAGTAGAGTCTGGATTGGCAACGATGGGATTCCTGATGGCGTATGAACCCTCCGCCACCTTCTCTACGGGCAGGAGTTTTTTCCGAAATCCCTGCCGTGTGATATTGAAACCTCTCATAATCTTGACCATAGTTTCATCGAGTACAATTTTTGAGTATGATCATTCGATGCTTGCGAGTGTCCGAGATGATAATCCAGACCTACTACAGAATGTCATAAATCCTATTTTGAATTTTGCTCTGAGTTTCTTGATGTGACTACCGTATACGAGGTAGCTTTTTGTAGGTGAATCACCCATAGAAATGTCGTACATATATGAAAGTAATAGTTACCTATGATTAAGTCTATTTTATAAGTAGTCTGAGTCAAAAGTTCTTTGAGCACAACCCCCAATAACAGGGGGTGTGCTCATCCAGAGTAAAGTATTACCACTATACCTTTTCAGGAATAGTGTTGCCCCATTTTGCAGTATTGCAGATATAATCGGAAGCCTTCTGTGCTTGCCGACAGGCCTTGTAGAGTTGGCTCTTTTTGTCGGACCAGTATCTGAGGAAGCCATTGATATAGCTGGCGCTGTTTGGGATGTCAGGACTGAGACCTGCTTGTTGCATGAGGAGGCTCGCCGTCATGTCGGCTACCACTTCCTCAAAAGCATACTGTTCCCGCCGACTTGTTTCCATCTCTTCCGAGGATTTGAACCGTGCGAGGCGGTCCCTATGCCCAGTAGAATGTGCCAACTCATGACAGAGTGTGAAATAGAAGTCTTCCACTCTCTCAAAGTTCTCTCTTCGAGGTATCTGAATCGAGTCTTTGCTCGGTTGGTAATATGCCCGTACGCCTGCGTAGGTTACTTCGATTTTCTCTCTATCGCAGTAATTCTGTATTATCTTCAGAAGATGCTCATGGTCTACTGATGGCTTGGAGCTTTCCAGCGTAGGAGCGTAGCTCTCAACTGGCAATGTCGTTTGCTCAAGTCAGTAGACATTATATGTTCGAAGGAAATAGCTGGGAACAAGATCTTTCGTTGTAGTCCTATGTCCCAGTACCTGCAGAGCATTGTCAGAAACAATCTCATTTCTCTTTTCGATGTCCATTTCCTTACCAGTCCTGATGAAAGACTTGTAGAAAATAATGGGGACACTGGTCTCTCATTTCTTTACAGTGCCTCAGAGGTTCTTTA
>JAGOOR010000003.1:20951-35085 GCA_017992415.1 Candidatus Altimarinota bacterium | reverse complement strand
TCATGAAATACATATTTGCGCTTGTTCTTGGATCTTTTGCGGCTCTTATTATTGGTTCTATTATGAACCTAACAGGAGCATCGACGACCATTGATGCATGGATGCTTTCTTTTACTATATCTGGCCATGATGTAGGGGACAGGATGAACATGCTCGTTCGTACACTATTACAAAGCTCTAAAATTGACGGAATAACAGGTTTTAGTTATCTCATAGGGCACAGTATTTCAGAAGAAATAGTAAAATTTGTGATGTTTTGTATTGTGTTCCGGTTGTTCAGGCCGAGCTCTATTCGTGAGATTATTCTCACCGGTATTTCTGTCGGTATCTGATTCGCACTTTGTGAGACTATTGCGTATCATAATGCGACGCCATTTTTTCAACTACAGAGTATTTTTCTGAGAGGTGCTGGTCACGGGCTCTTCACAGGTCTCCTCGCAATGCTTTTTTGATTTGGATATTTCTCACAATTGCGATGGATAGATGCAGGAGCAAAGAAAAATATGACTGTCTGGTTTATGCGGTACGCCGAACTCATCGTGTTAATATTTTGGACTTTTATGGGACTTATTATGGCAGCTTGTCTTCATTCTATGATGAATATCCTGACTGTGATAGGTTTGCAGGTCCTCGCCATCGTCATGCTCACAGTGTGTTGGTCTATCTTTATCACCGTACTTGTACGGCCAGAATCTCGTCGTCCGTACGGTGACATACTTCGAGAGATGGATCTCCTCCAGACTATTACCCATGCTCGTGAAGACCTCGAAGAAATGGAGAAAACAACCCATGCTATAGTGAAAAACAAGGCTCAAAAGGCTCATTTTAGCAGGAAACAATTTGCAAAAAGATAAATACTACTACAATTGCCCCGTCTGAGGCTTCACTTGGATTTTAATTTCTCATTTTTTATTATGAAGCATGAACAAAAAAAGGAGATAATCAGTAAGTACGCTCGAGCAAAGGGTGATACTGGTTCTCCAGAAGTGCAGATAGCACTCCTCACTGTCCGTATTGAATCGCTCACAGCGCATCTCAATGATCATAAAAAGGACAACCATTCTCGTCGTGGACTTCTCGGTCTCGTCCAGAAGCGTCGTCGTCTCAAGAATTACCTCCAAAAAACAAATCCAGAAGCATTTAAAAAAGTCGTAGAAGAATTCGAAGGCATCAAAGCTGCAAAGAAAACTTCAAAAGCTGAGAAAACTGCTGCTGTTAAAGCTGAAAAGTCTGGCAAAAAAGCTGCTCCAAAAGCTGAGAAAGCTCCAAAAGTCGAAAAGACCGCAAAGACAACAAAAGCTCCAGCAAAGAAAACAGCGAAAAAGAAATAATTCTCATAATAAAATACTCCCCTCGGGGAGTATTTTTTTGTAAAATAATGAGTATACTCATCGCATGCATTGGGAATGATATCTCGTCTGACGACCAAAAATATTTGTCATAATGGTCCTGGTTGTACTGCTTCTCGTAGGATGAGTGGCAGTTTTTCGTCTTCCCTATATCTCCTATACAGGGGATAAGATTATTTTCACCCCTCTCAATATTGACCTGAATCGTCTTGATTTTGCAGGCGAGAGGCTTCCACTTGATCCTCTGGAGAACCCTCTCGGTCGCGAGAAACTCGAAAGAGAATTGCTCGTTACTCATTTTACCCTCTACCAGTTTATCCTCTACCACAAATATGCTCGATCATACTTTCCCTATATTGAATCATATTTCCATGAAGTAGGGATTCCTGAAGATTTCAAATATCTCGCAGTTGCTGAGAGTAGTCTCCGAAATGACGCTGAGAGTCATGCAGGTGCACGAGGCATCTGGCAGCTCATGCCTGACACAGCTCGTCGCTACGGACTTCGTGTGGACAATGAGATAGACGAACGATTGAACTTCGAAAAATCTACGAGAGTTGCAGCTGCCTATATACTTCATCTCTACAAACTCTTCGATAACTGGACACTCGCGGCTGCTGCTTACAACCGTGGAGAAAATGGTCTCCAGAGAGATCAGGCAGCTCAGCCTCAGGCTCGGACTTATTATGATCTCGTTCTCAACGGAGAGACAGGGAATTATATCTATCGCACTATTGCTATCAAATACCTCATGCTCAACCGCTGGAAGATACTTTCTCCAGAAATGCTTGGACAGGTCTTTGAAATACCAGAAACAAAAACGAGAGTAATCGACGGTCCCATTCTCGACCTCCGAATCTGGTGTCTCAATAATGACATAGATTATCAGGAACTCCGTGAGCTCAACCCATGGATTCTTGGCTATTCTCTCCCAGGAGGTGCGTGGGATGTGAAACTTTTTATCCAGTAATTATTCATGTCTTCTCATCAATCAATTCCCGAAGAATACACAGATGGTTATGTGGTATTTATGGGGAATAGATTTATAGTGGATGAGAGAGTGCTGATTCCACGGCTGGAGACCGAAGAGCTCGTGAAATACTGTCTCAAATTCCTGGAGAAAAATCCACACATTCAAACCATTGCTGATATTGGGACGGGGAGTGGTATTATTCCCATTTCTCTGTGTGAGAAGATAGACCGACCACTTCGAGTCTTTGCCACCGATATGAGTCAAGAGGCGCTTGATTTGGCGGAAGAAAATTTCCACCAAGGACAAAAGACAAAGGACAAAAGACAAAATGACGGAATTACTTTTCTACAAGGCGACTTGCTACATCCTCTTATCCGAGAACTTCGGAATTCACCTCCAGAAGAGATGCTTATCACTGCCAATCTGCCATATGTTCGAGAAGTGGAGATTAATTCATGATTGATACATGAGCCTCGTATGGCTTTCCTCGGGGGAGTACAGACAGGATTTGAGCTCTATGAGAGGTTCTTTGACCAGCTTTTTACCTGGAAACAGAGACCGAGAAAATGCCATGTTATTATAGAATTCTGACTCTGGCAGAGAGATATTGCGGAGACAGTTTTTATGTCAAAAAATTGTTCGTACACTTTTTTTGCTGATTTGCGAGGTATCGAGCGATTTGCACATATTTGCCTTTCGAGGTAAGTCAGGTACAATCTAGGCATGTCACATCTGTTCGAACAAAGTGCCTGAGGCATAGTCTATCGCCGTCATGGGGGTATTATCGAAGTTCTCTTGCTCAAATGGAAGAATTCAGGTGGGAAAATCGTCTACACTTTGCCGAAAGGTCACACAAAAGATAATGAAGCGCCTGCAGACGCAGCTATTCGTGAGATCGCAGAGGAAACAGGGCTAGAAGCAAATATGCTGCGTATCAAAAAATTCATCAAGACGATATCATTTTCTTTCACCGCACGACACAAAACTGGACACCCAACCATAGACAAGGATGTACACCTCTATCTCGTTGAGTATCTCGGTACAAAGAAGCCAATAGTACAAAAAGAAGAACGATTTGTGTGATTTGTCTGGCTGACTCCCGAGCAACTCAAAAAAGTAAAAATGAAGCCTGCAGTGTATGAAATTGTAGAAGAAAATAGAGGATTTATGTAGTTCTTGCAACTTCTCTCCACTTTCGTATACTCCCCCCTGTTCCATGAACCAATTAAAACGAACAAAAATTAAATTTTATTAAACTCCTGTTCTATGAACCTCAATTTCAAAAATAATCATATCGAGATTCACTCTGGTGAAGCAAATTTTGTTCTCAATCCTGAATCAGTCGTCATTGATGATTATGTCATGGATTTCCCTGGTGAATTCGAGCGCCGCGGAGTTTTTGTAGAAATTCGCGAATCAAACAAAAGTCTCCTCTATGTCATCACTCTTGAAGGGAAAACACTCATTTATCTCCCAGAAGGCACTTCATCTGAAGGTCTCGATGCTCTCCGAGATGTGAATAACAAAGACATGGTTATCTTCCCCGCGAGTGAATCACTCTGGAAAACAGTGGAAACTTGGGAGGCATCAGTTGTCGTACCATTTGGTGCGAAGTCAGCTGAATTTCTCGCAAAGCTCGGGCAAACAGTTGAGGCGAGCGATTCGGCATCTGTGAAGACAGCAGATTTGGAGGCTGAGACGACTAGATTCATTGCCCTTGGATAGGACTTGATTAATACAATAAAATAGCTCCTTTCCGGGAGCTATTTTTTCGTACTTGCAATTCATAAATTTCATCTATAATCCTTACCCATATGGAAGCCTACGATGCACCACATATTCTGTCCGTTCCTCCGCATGCATTTGCTGAAAGCGGTTACCTCTCGTATGTTACAAATACTGTATTCTCTACATGGATATTTATCGTAATAGTGGCTATCCTCTCAGGTATACTCTATCTCGCATCAAAAAAAGAATCAAGCTTTCTCAAGACAACAGGCTATCTCATCGTGAAGAATCTTAAAGCGTTTTTTGAGCCTCTTCTCGGACATAATCTCCCACTTTCAAAGACTCTTTGGTTCGTAGGAGGAGTATTCCTCTATATTCTCGGCGCAAATCTCTACAGCCTCCTCCTTGATTGGTTTCTTGCATTTGCTCCAGGATTTCACGATTATCTCCGACCTATCAATTCTGATATCAATACGACGCTGGGTATGGCAGTACTTATGATCCTCATATCACATTTGATTATGATTCGTTTTCACGGAGTTTTCGGCTATGTACTTCACTATATATTCAACTTCAAAGGAAAAACTCTTATCGACAAGTTCATCAATGTCTTTGTTGGATGGCTTCATCTCATAGGAGAGCTCGTCCGTATCATGGCACTTTCGCTCCGTCTCTTCTGAAATATATTTGCTGGAGCCGTGCTCCTCGGTGTCATGCTCTGGATTACTGCAAAGATTTGACCTGCTAGTTTGCCATTCTGAAATATACTCATGGTCCCATTCTATTTCTTTGAAATGTTTGTTGGATTTATCCAAGCCATGGTATTTGCCTTGCTCGTATCCCTCTACTTCCAGGAGGCGTCGGATACACATCACTAAATCACTAACCTTTTTTATTTCTTAATCATCCCTTTATGAAAAAGTTAGCTCTTATCTCTCTCATCGCTCCTCTCGCAGTATTTGCTGCTGAAGAAGCTCCTGCTGCTGCAACTGCATCTGCATTTGGTCCTCTCGGTTTCGGTTTCGCTGTCTTTATGGCTGCTCTCGCTATTGGCCTCATCGGTTTCTCAGCTGCTGCTGCTATCGGTCGAAATCCTAGTGCTGCTGCTGACATCAAATCTGCTATCCTCCTCCCTATGGTCCTCGCAGAAGGTCTCGGTATTATCGCAGTTGTTCTCGCATTCGTAAAGTAAACGCGGAAAAGCTTCGTCTAGCTTTGTCACTTCACTTCTTCGACTCGGTCGCTTACATATCAGTAAACTCCCTTCGTCTCAGAAGTTCGTTCCTCGCTATACTCGCTTTTGCACATTTCCTACATTTCGTTGTCCCCTCAACGAAAGAAACAAATAAAACCAATTAAACCTGTTCCCTATGGACGCCTTCAACCTCTGATCAATGCTCATCCAAGTCGTGAATCTCGCGATTGTACTTTTCGTGCTCAAGAAGTTTCTCTTCAAGCCCTATCTCGCTCTCGTTGAAAAAACAGAAAAAGATCAGGCAGAGATAGCGAGCGTGCACGAGACAGTTGCAAAGATACGCAAAGATGCAGAAGCTGAAGCGACTTCACTCGTCTCTGATGCTCATAAAAAGGCATTTGATATGAGGGAACATGCTGCAAAGAATGCCCAGAAAAATGCTGACGACATCGTCGATCAGGCAGAAGATCAAGCTCGTATCATCCGTGAACGAGCAGAAGGCGAGATAGTTGCTCTCGAGCAACAATTTGCAAAACGAATGAAGGACGGTGTCATGACCGCTGCTGTTGAACTCAATAAAAAACTCTTGGGCTCTTCAAATACTTCACGAAAAGATTTCATGAAAGCTCACCTCGACGAAGTCGTAAAATAATATGGAACTAGAAATACCAAACCTCGATAATCCGAAAGCAAGAAAAAAGCTCGTACGCGCGCTGCAGATTTTTCGTAAAATGCGAAAAGTTTCTCGTACCCGGGCAGAAAAACTCTTTGCACGGACGCAGAGTGGTGTTATGGATTCTCTTATTATCACAGGTCAGCCTATTGAAAAAGATGAGGAGAAATACCTCTTCAATCTCTTTCGGAAATGTTTCCCACACGCACACAAACCTACTCTTTCTACCAATCCAAAACTTCAATGAGGAGTCAGGATGTCGTATGGCGATGAAATGGTGGAGCTGACACTTAATCAGATAAAGATTTAATCTATGACGAATACAGCTAGTAATCCAGAGATAAATACCACCAATTCGACAACGAGTCAAAGAGAAGAATATTTGAAAAATCAGATTCGGTTAGACAATATTGCTTGGTGAAGAGTATTTTGAGTACTAGGTACTCTTTCATTAGCCGTTGCTGTTCCTGTAGGTTGTTGAATTTCCAAGACATCCAGAGCTTACGAAACCATAGGAAACTTAGAGATAACAGAAGCACAAAGAAGAACCTTAGAAGATTACAGGCGAGTTATGAGTGAATTAAATTTACAAATCGAAGATGCATCAGAGAGAGAATTCTCTATAGAAGATAAGCCACCAACAGTACACTGAATATATATACCTCTCAATAAACAAAAACCTCAAAACTAATAACTTATTTTTCTATGACCTCTATATCCTTTGATTCAGTCCTCGCGGACATCACCAAACAAATCCAGACTATGGATATGACCCCTGAAAAGGTCCAAACATGAGTCGTCGTCTCAGTATGAGATGGTGTCGCTCGTGTCGATGGACTTTCTGGTGTCGCTTATAACGAGATGGTAGAATTTGAGTCTGGCGCTGTCGGTGTCGCACTCAATCTCGAAGAATTCTCAGTATGAGTTGTTATCCTCTCAGGATTTAAATCAATCAAAGAAGGTGAAACAGTCAAAGCAACTGGAAATGTCATGGAAGTCCCAGTCGGTAATGCACTTATCGGACGAGTCGTCGATGCTCTCGGAAATCCTATTGATGGTAGAGGTCCAATCAAAACGCTTGAGAAATACCCAACAGAGCGAGTCGCGACAGGCGTCATGAGCCGTAAGGGTGTTCATGAACCACTTCAGACAGGTATCAAGGCTATTGATGCTCTCGTACCAGTCGGTCGAGGTCAGCGTGAGCTCATCATTGGTGATCGTCAAACAGGTAAATCACAAATCGCTATCGATACAATTTTGAATCAAAAAGGTCAGGACATGATTTGTGTCTATGTGGCTATCGGGCAGAAGGATGCAAAAGTAGTACGAATCACAGAAGAACTTCGAAAAGCTGGCGCGATGGATTATACTATCGTCGTCAATGCTGGTGCATCTGCTCCTGCTGCGATGCAGTGGCTCGCTCCGTATACTGGTTGTGCAATGGCTGAGTATTTCATGCTCAATGGGAAGCACGCCTTGATTATTTATGATGATCTCTCAAAGCATGCAAATGCTTACCGTGAAATGTCTCTCCTCCTCCGACGCCCACCAGGACGCGAAGCGTATCCAGGTGATGTATTCTACCTCCACAGTAAACTCCTCGAACGCTCAGCGAAGCTCAATGACGAGCTCGGTGCAGGATCTATGACAGCACTCCCAATTATCGAAACACTCGCCGGCGATATCTCAGCGTATGTCCCGACCAATGTTATCTCTATCACTGATGGTCAGATCATGCTCGCGACAAATCTCTTTAACTCAGGTGTTCGGCCAGCTATCAATGTCGGTCTCTCAGTCTCTCGTGTTGGTGGTTCTGCTCAGACCAAAGCGATGAAATCAGTCGCAGGAACATTAAAATTGGACCTTGCTCAATTCCGTGAACTCGAAGCGTTCTCTCAGTTTGCTTCTGATCTTGATCCAGAAACTCGAGCTCAACTCGAGAGAGGTCAGCGAATGGTAGAGCTCCTCAAGCAGGATGTCTATTCACCAGTCGTCATGGAAAAACAAGTATGTATCCTCTACGCTGGTACAAAAGGATTCCTCGACACAGTCCCAGTCGCTGATATCAAGAAATTCGAAGAAGCTCTCTATTCAGCTCTCGACACAGAGTCTTCAATTCTCGAAACGATTCGTACAAGTGGTAAACTCGAAGATGCTACAAAAGCTGAGCTCGAACTCATCATCAAGGCGGTGAAGAGTGATATGGGTGTATAATAATTATAACTTTCAAAAATCATGCCTGCTGGTAAACAAATTCTAGACCGTATCAAATCTGTCAAAAACACGGGAAAAATCACTCGTGCGATGGAATTGATCTCGACTGTGAAGATGAAAAAGGCAGCAGATATAGCGGTTGGCGCGAGACCTTTTGCGATGGAAGCAAGCGGGATTTTCTCACGAGTTGCAGAAGAGATCAGCATGAGTCCCTATGTACAGGGAAAGGAGAAAAAAAATAAGAAAAAAGCAAAGGTTTTATTTGTCATCATTACCTCCAATCGTGGACTCTGCGGAGCGTATAATATGAATGTATTTCGAGAAGTGCTCAATCAGGCAAAAGGAGTCAAGGCTGAATGTATCACCATTGGTAAAAAAGCCCGAGAATTTGTCGTACGCACAGGACACCATCTCACTGCTGATTATTCTGACATATTCCGTGATGATCCAACTGATGCAGAAGTGCGCTCTATCTCTCTCGGTATTAGAGACCTCTATCTCTCTGGAGAATATGCAGAAGTACGAGTTATCTATAGTTACTATATTTCTGCCATTGCCCAGAAGGCGGTCACACGACCATTTCTCCCTGTTGCTCGAGACAGTCTCTCTGCATTTCTCGAAGAGATAACAGGTTCAGTTATCTCTCCTCTTACCTATTCTGGAGAATATAAAATCGAACCTTCTCGACAGGCTGTCGCTGACAAAATAGTCCCGCTCATCCTCGATATCATGTTTCACGAGATGATCCTCGAAGCAAAGGCATCTGAACATGCTGCACGAATGGTAGCGATGAAAAATGCACGCGAATCATCACAAACAAAAGTAAAAGAACTCACCCTCATCTACAACAAAGCTCGTCAGGCAGCTATCACAAAAGAAATCTCAGAAATCGTCTCGGGGGTGGAGAGTATGAAGGATTTATAAGTAAATTCAAAAAAAGTTTACATATTATTCTCCAGAGGTATAATTACCATATGTTAAGTTATATTTTTACATCACGCCGCCGTCGCTTCACTCATGTGGAGGGCTTTTTTGTGGCGTAGGGAAGAATAAAAAACTACTTTAGAAAATAGCTCTTCACTCTGTGAGGAGCTATTTTATTTTTTATTCTTTTTTTTATGGGAAAATATACTGTTCGTTTAGCACAAGAGTCAGATATTGATGTAATTTACAGCTTTATTGTGTCTGAACCGGACCATCTCAAGTTGAGGACAAAGCAAGAAATATTTGATATACTTGATTCTTTTTTTGTTGCTGAGTCACAAGGGGAAATTATCTGATGTTCCTCATTAGAGGTTTATTGACCAAAGTTGTGAGAAATAAGGAGTTTATATGTTTTACCAGATTTTAGACGAATGTGAGTACAGGATGAACTCATCCAGGCATGTGTTAATTACGGTAAATGAAGAGTGTTGGAAATATTAGCAATCACCTCAAAAATTTTTAGATTTAAAAATAATTGATTTGATTATTTTAGAGACGGCGAAAAAGAAGCACTTTTTTACTCGTTTAGACGTACAGAGTTTTGAAAAAATAGTTTTTGACAAAATAAGATAAACAATAACCTATAAATACTAAAAATATTTATATGGCAATAAAAATAATAATTCCTACCCCTACCTTGGGCTGAGTACCAAACGAGGAAGATATTATATGAGAAAAATTCAATAGCCTTATTGAAATTTATGGTCCTGAAGGTCTGACCTGAGAAGAACAGCTCGTTGATGGAGTACCCGGTTTTTTTCATACTGGCACAGCTGCTCTTCTAAATAGTTTTCCTGAGACGATACACGGCATTCTCATAGCAGGAACAACAGGAGAAGGTCCTGTATTTGGAATAAATCAATTCAGGGCTATTGTCTGATCACATTTGAAACACTGCCCATCACATCTAGTGCCCTATGTTGGCATACTGTGAGGTGATGATATGGTCGCAAAACAAATAGAAGAAGCTCAAGCACTCGGCGCACGAAATTTTGTCCTCTGACTCAATCATACATGAGATAATAGAAAAAGGTTTTGTGAGGCTATAGCTGCGCTGAATTCTGATAGCAGCATATGGCTCTACAATATGCCAACTTTTAGACCAGTAGATTTGGATTTCATACGAGAATGTATGAAGGATTCACGGGTCAAATGAATCAAGGATTCTTCTGGTAAGCTCGTTGATTTCCAGGCACTTCTCTGACTCAGGAAAGAGAGATCTGATTTTGAGATATACTTGGGAAGTGAACCGTTAGCAGTAGAACTAACTGAAGATGAACGAGCTATTTTTGAGGGCATTATTGCAGGAAATGCGAATATTAATCCACAACTTCTCGCAGAATACACAAACAACCCACAAAAATATAGAATTGCACGCCAAAAGCTCCATAATCAGATTCATAGCTTGAGTCGTATTGATGATGATAAAGATTCTCAAGGGAATATCAGGAATCATCTCCATGGTTTTAAAATTCAAGCTCAATCAATCGAAGGAATAGATCATAGACATGTCGTAATGTACAGTAAAAGAAAATCATTATTTACTCCACATTCTGGGTAATATTCCTTTCCATCCACTCTTCCTTCTCACTTTTTGAGAAGGTTTTTTGTTTGAGGACGCCAGTTTGGATTTGTGCGTGAAATAATTTCACAGGAGTTCAGTCGTAGACACCACTTCAGAAACTCGGACGAACGGAGACTTCGAGAGCAAATGCTGCGGAGAAATAATCTTGTACTGTCCTACGGTCGTCAGACCCCGTTGGTTCTATCAGAAATGGCTCGTAGTGAGACGATAGACTACTCCAGTACACTTTGTGCGATTCATGGAGAAAAACCACTAATTTGGCTCATTTTTCAGTCTTTTTCATAACTTTCTTTTTCACGGGTTCTTCTCGTCATTCTGTCTGGAACCATACACAGTCTCTGAGGGGATAATTTTTTTTGTCGAGTTTGTCCCATGAAGTTGAGACGAGTGCTCAGAAATCCATCAGTGCGTTATTTATCGTCCGACCTGAGATATGTTCTTTTTGTAATTGCTCTTCGAGTTGCCGAAGAATCCTGTCATTTTGTATTTTGTATTTTGTATTTTGTCCTCAAAAAATATTCTTATCTCCATAGTAATATCGTGCAAAGATTTTCTGGAGATTGGCGTCCATTGCCAGAATTGGTTTGTCGTATCCGAAGGCGAGAAGTGCCTGGGCTGTGTATTTGCCAATTCACGGCAGTTTCCGAAGTCTTTCAAAATCATCAGGAAATATGCCATCATATTTTTCGACGACAGATTTTGCCAATTCTATCATGCGTCTCGCTCGACCATAATAACCCAGCCCCTGATAATAGGGAAAGAGCTCATCATAAGTGGTCTCAGCGAGTGATTCGATGGTTGGGTATTTCTCGAGAAATCTCACATAATATCCGATAACTCTGTCGACTTGTGTCTGCTGGAGCATGACTTCTGCTATCCATACCTTGTAGAGCCGTTCTTTTATTGGTCTATCATATATTTGCCGCCAGGGGAGATCGTGACGGCCATTTTTTTTGTACCAAGTGAGAATAATCGGAAAAGGAAATCATGAGGACATATTTCCAGTATATTCACAGAAAAAGATATACAATTATCTCTTTGAGCCCGCAATCTCATAGCATTTTTTTTCTGCAATTTCGTAGCGATGTTCGAGCTCTTCTTGCTCGTAGTTTTCTATACCCTCGTAGTTTTCTTCTTTTGCAAAAAGATCGTCTATTCGGGTCATTTGGTATCGTAATTCCCAGAGGATTTTATGTATATCTCTTCGAGTTTTTTGTAGCTTTTCTATCGTTTTCAATGTCTCCTCAGAAACGCCAACATCGTGTTGGATCTCTAGAAAACGCAGTACAGAAGAACGAGACATAATAGTAGGAGTTATTATGTGTATAATAACTATTTATTATTAATGTCAATTAGTATTTAATTCTCATTCATCTGCTGTTCCGGATAGATCGATAACCCCAGGTTGTTTCTTTATATTTTCAATAAATTTTGCATCATCATCGGCAGAGGGCATGTAGCGAAATCCAGTTTTGTAGGGAACGGCGACATGGTTTTGTCTGACCCCATCGAGGTAGATATGCATATCCTTTTCTGTTTTTGGAGCTTCATCGTGGTGATGTTCCTGGAGGTTGGATTGTATGGTTGCGACTATGATATCTGGTTGATACATGCGAGAGACATACATCTCATCACCCATCTTATGGAGTCGGATATCCCCGATATTGAAGAGCTTATCAAATATGCTTCCCTGATACGATTGAATAGAGGAGACATCGTGGAATTCCGTGAAAGTCGTATCTTGCATAAATATCGACCAACGCACATCGACTATACCTCTGTCAGTGATAATCCATACATCACAATACCAATCGAGTATTTTGTGAAGCATGATGAAAAAAAGCAGAAAGAGGTATATCTCAAATACCCATAAAAATGATGAGCTCAGTATCTCTGGATACCACCAATGATAGACTCAATAACACACGGCACCTATCGGGAATACCAACCAGAAAAAAATATTTGGAAGAGCTGTGAAAAAGTGTCTATGAAAAATCGCACGAATCTCATCTCATTCACCGAGATAGCGCTTAAAAAAATAGTGATGCATCGTCGACATGACTACATACTAATAAAAAAAACAGAATTTGAAATTAATTGTCTCAAATAATTATGCTTTCCGTTCGTATCTCCCAATCAATTGTAATTCGGCATCTAGAGGTGATGTACGGATAGGATACTCATGGTCATAAAAAATCTTTTCTAGGACGCCTTCATTGAGACATTCGAGACATCGACGAGTGAGCTGGAGATCAGTATCTTTTGTTTCAGAACTGTGCCGAATATTGATATCCGTATTGCTATCATTTGGTGATTTTTTCTCTTGCTCTCACTCTCTTTCCTGGAGCCAGAAATAGAGATCTATCATACTGTTTTGGATGAGTTCTTGGATATAGCCAGTATATGATGGATATCTCTCAGGTTCACTCAATCGGTGTGTATATTCTCGTAGTATTTCATCCATGTGTTCGAGAAATACGAAATTCACTTCCGCGACTTCCTCTCGATCTGGACGATTGAGAGATGCTTGGAAGATAGCCACATAGTCTGGGAAATATTTTTCCACGAGTGTATCAAAATGTGAGAGATATCCGATAATGGAAAGTCTCGTTTTTGCTCCATCGCCAAATGCTGATTCGTATTCATCCTTGATACGGAGAAAATATGATTCGAGCTCTTCCTCTGCTATATCAGTGATGGCGATATTTCTGAATTCTTCTTCGAGTTTCGCGAGTCGTTTTTCAAAAGCGGGAAATGGTAAATCCAGGAGCGTATCGAGGGAGGAAAAGAGTGATTCCATATTTAGTTTTTGTATGAGAAAAAAGATTATCCGCATAGTACGAAGGCGGATATTTTTTACAAGTTTTCTCTTTTTCAAAGTATATAGTGCATGCAAAAAAATAATCTCAATAGGATTAAAATTGCTTGCCAAAGGCAAAGAGTAGAATATTAGTACTTACTTATTTTCTTAATTTTTATTATGCAAAAAGATTGTTGTTCTAACAAATGGTTTTGTCCAAGTATCGTTGGCTTTACAGCTGGTCTCATCATGATCGCTGCGGGTTTGAGTAAATTTGCAGCAGGCAAGGCTATGCTCGCAGGTGTCGGTGGTATGGCTCTCGGTGTTGTCGGTGTGTCTGGACACGGACAAATAGCTCTCGGCCTCGGTCTCATCGTGGCGACTATAGAAGTAGTTGGTGGTCTCTCATTTGCTGTTGGTTGTCGCAAGACTTCCAGGTGGGCTGCATTTTTCCTCTCAGCTGTTATGGGTGTTGCTATTCTTTTCAAGCTCACAAATCTTTCTCCTCTTACTGGAAGTGCATTTGATAAAGCAGCAGGACTTCTCATGCAGATTCGTCTCGACCTCCTCCTCTTTGCTGTGTTTTTCACAAAGGCTCTCAGACTCATCAAGAGCTGTTGTGGTATGGGATGT
>JAGOOR010000003.1:3734-20851 GCA_017992415.1 Candidatus Altimarinota bacterium | reverse complement strand
TGGAGAGTTTTTTGATAGTTATTATTTTTCTTTCGGTTCCTTTCTCTTCTCATTTCTTTTTCGAGCATCTATAGCATTGGACATAGTTTTTGTTGGTTTGTAGGGATTTTTGTCAGGGTCTTTTCCATGAAATTCGACTTCGAGAGGCGTTCCGAAGAATCCGAATTCTTCACGGATACGATTCTCGAGATATCTCCTCCAGCTGAAGTGGATAAATTCTGGCCTATTTACATTAATCACGAATTTCGGAGGATTGATGGCAACCTGTGAACCGTAGTAGACTTTTGGATTATGAATCTTACGACTTCCACTTGGCGCGTGCTCGAGACAAGTACGAGTGAGAAATCGATTGAATTCACCAGTTCCGATTCTCTTTTGTCGTTCAGCGTAGATACCGAGAGCATGCTCAAGGATATCCTTTACTCACTTTCCTTCACTCGCCGTTGCGAAGACTGTCATCGCCCATGGGCAATAGGCGAATTCTCTCTGGAGGTACGCGAGATAACGCTTGTGAAATAAATCGAGATCCATATCAGTTTTTGCCTGAGAAAGATCCCATTTATTGACCATGATGATGATACCTTTTTTCTGTTCGAGAGCCTCTGCGAGTATGTGTTTGTCTTGCTGTACTATTCCTTCCACCGAGTCTACCAAGAGGACACAGACATCAGCTCTCTCAACCTGAGACCGAGTACGGAGAACTGACCAGCTCTCGACATTATAGATACCGATTTTACCAGGCTTGCGAAATCCTGCAGTATCGATGAGTGTCATTTTCTGACCTTTGTAGGTGAGGACGGTATCGGTTGGATCACGCGTAGTTCCAGCTTCTGCTGAGACGACGACTTTACTATAGCCGACAAGGGCATTAAATGTTGAGCTCTTTCCTACATTTGGACGACCGATGAGAGCTATTCTGATACCTTCATCTTGTTCTGCGCCAGCATGAGCGGGGAATTTGTTTCTGAGATAGGCGACGATATCTGATTCAAGTTCGTCGATTTTTCGATGTGATGCACTGACAGGGTACACAGGGAATCCTGTCTTGAGAAGTGCATATGCTTCATTGACCCGTGTCACATTGTCTGCCTTATTCGCCACGAGCCAGATAGGTTTTTCGAGTTTCCGAAGCATCTTGATGATATGATCATCTACATCAGTAAGACGGTCATACTCACAGATAAAGAGGATGATATCAGCCTGCGCCGCACATTCGTTCACACGCTTATTCACATCTTGCAATATCTGATGTTGAGATCAGAAATTGAGACCACCACTATCCGCGATAGTCCACTGGAAATCTGTCTCAAAATCCACCATCGGATACTCGAGAACATCTCGAGTTGTGTTGGCATTTTCATCGACAATAGCTATCTTCCTACCGGTGAAAGCATTGAAGAGAGAGCTCTTTCCGACATTTGGTCGTCAGACGATGAGGACATACGGGAGTTTCATATTTTGAGAGTATAGAAAAAATACTGAAATAGCAAAGTTGATTTTGTCAAAAAAGAAATATTATTGATAATATAAAGTATAAATCAATAAAACACTTCATGAATCCAGAGAGTAAAGATTCGTTGTCATCACTCCAGATTGAGATAGAGGGTGTTTCCTTCATTTCTCCTCATGATGCTGAGAAGTATCTCCTCGAGCAATGAATGCCTCTTGAAGAAGTACGACGGAAAGTTATCAGAGCTATTCATGCTTTGCGAGACTGATGAGTTGACTCAGTGCAGCAATTGTTTGTATCTGATCGTCGAAGATTTCTCCAGATGACAACAGGGGCTTTGGTGAATAATATCCTCGGTCCTGCAGGAAAAATTATTGTCGCATTCTGAGAGGGGAATCCGCTTGTGGGGGCGCGCAAGTTGTGGGATAAATTTACACCAGCTGAGAAAAATGCAGCACGATTTGTTTTTTGAAGTCAGAAAGGAGGTGAAATATTGTACTCAGCTACCAATAGTTTGGGTTCCAGGTTAACGACGAAAGAATGCCAGCGCGATTTATTTAATAGATTTATTTTTCTTGGATCAGAATGTAGGTTGTGAGAGCTGGATGAGCATATTATTTGAGCCTTACCTCAAGCGCAAATCGCGATGTGAAATTTTAAAGATAGCAATTTAAGAGGAAGGGAATATGGGTGACAGGGGAGTATGCTTATACAAAAATTAGAAAATAGGGGGCATAATGTAGATGAATATGGTTTAACACTAGATGTGTATGAAGAAAAAATGAGAATTTTTCATAATATTTTTCAAAGTTCTCGAGTATTATTAAGTGTTTTGTTTCAAAAGAAATTGAATTATGATTACAGGAATTGAATGGTAGATTTGAGTCCAGAAGACTTTATCTGATTGATGAAACATGGTTTATTTGATCTGATTTGATGAAAAGATATTTCGTCTTATACCGAAGACGCTTCCTCTACGAAAAATATTGGCGAGATTCTCTCTTTATTTGATGAGCTCCCCCAGCAAGTTTTTGAATTAAAGGAGTATGTTCTTATACGTGGAGAAGAGAATCTCTTTTTACAGAGAATTGAAGAAATCAAAAAAATTCTATTAGAGCAATCAGAAATGTGACATTATCATTATGATGTGATTTTTGGTCGACAAAAACAAGAATTTGAAGCACTCAGAGAAGAATTAATTGCTTGTGAATACTATCAGAAATATTTCGATCAAAGTCTTGCACAGTTGGAAATGGGATGAATAGAAATTCAAAGGAATGGCGCGAGGACACTCTACGAAATCAGAGAGGCATTTATTCAACTTCAGAAACTTGTAGAAATATTTGAGATTGTTTAGTTTGTTGGGGCTTGATTTTCGAAGCGTATCTGCTACTATTATCGCTATGAAAAAAGATTATTACAGTACACTCTGAGTCACAAAATGAGCCAGTGAGGCAGATGTCAAAAAATCTTACAAAAAACTCGCGATGCAATGGCATCCTGACAGACACAAAGATGACAAAAAGGCAGAAGAGAAATTCAAAGAAATCAATGAAGCATATCAGGTCATTGGCGATAAAGAAAAGCGAAAAAAATATGATTCGTTTGGTTCGGCAGATTTTTCAAATATGTGAGGAGGGGGACAGAGTGGTGGGCAGCAAGGTGGTTTCGGAGGTTTTGATTTTGGTGATATATTTGGTAATGCAGGAAACCGCTGATCCTCACAGAGTTTTGAGTTTGATCTGGGTGACCTCTTTGGTAATTTCGCTGGTGGTGGTCGATCGACCCGGAAACAAACTGTATACGAAGAAAATCTGGATATGGAACAGACAGTAGAGCTTCCTATCTGGGATTTACTTCTTGGTACAAAAATCTCCATAGAATCTCCCTATTCTGGCAAATTCCGCGTGACCGTCCCGGAATGTACGAAGCCGGGAACGAGGTTAAAAGTGACAGGGAAAGGCAGGACGAGCTGAAAAAAATCGGGGAACCTCTATCTGAAACTGGAGGCACGAATGCCTAGTAAGCTCACTGCACATCAGCGAGAACTCCTGGAAAAACTGGTGAAGTAAAATTTGATTTTCACTTATTTTCCTTACAATCCACAACACAAGGGTGATTAGCTCAGTTGGTTAGAGCGCTGCTATGACATGGCAGAGGTCACTGGTTCGAGCCCAGTATCACCCACCATTCGATAAAATTTAATCCACCATTTTGGTGGATTTTGCTTTAAAATGGATAAAATAAATCCATGAACAAACTCACAACCGAACAAACCGAAAAACTTCTCAAAATCCTGGAATCCCGCTTCGCGAAAAACCTGAAGCGACACAAAAACCTCGATTGGGATGCAATAGAAGAGAAATTGAGGACAAATCCTGCAAAACTCTGGTCAATCTTTCAAATGGAGGAAACCGGTGGTGAGCCAGATGTAGTTATTTTTGGGAAAGAAATTGTCTTCTGTGATTGCTCAGAAGAGAGTCCAAAAGGGCGTAGGAGTTTTTGCTACGATGGTCCAGCACTTCAGTCTCGAAAGGAACATAAACCAAAAAATAGTGCTCTCGAGATGGCAGCAGATATGGGGATTGAGATTTTGGATGAAACACAATACCGGGAACTGCAGACACTCGGAGAATTTGACACAAAGACCTCGAGCTGGATAGCGACACCTCCTACTATTAGGAAACTCGGAGGCGCTCTCTTCATGGACCGTCGCTACGACACAGTCTTCCTCTACCACAACGGTGCAGAATCATATTACGCGTCGAGAGCATTTCGCGGCTCACTGAGAGTCTAGAAGCATCTATTTCTATCTTACTAGCTTGCTCGTTCTTGCGAGGGCGTTTTTATTCATATACTAGGTGCATCATGACAGTCAAAAAACACATCCACTGTATTGGTATCTGAGGTATAGGCATCTCTGCTCTCGCTCGCTATTATCTCGGGCAGGGATATCGTGTGACGGGGACAAATATGGGGCATTCACCACTGCTCGACGCGTTAGCTTCGGAGGGGATAGAGATAGTTGAAAAAGGAGCTTCAGTTATATCAGAAGATACTGAAAAGGTCATCTACACGGAGGCAATTATTGATGATGATACTCTGGGGCTCGCTGGCGTTCGTGCCAATCATAAGCCTGAAATAGAGGTTGGACAGAGATTTCATGCGCAGATTCTCTCGTACCCGGAAGCTCTCGCAGAAGTGTTCCAGACATTTCCTATGAAGATCGCAGTTGCCTGAGCTCATGGGAAATCGACCACGAGCTCTATGATAGGGACGATTCTGCATGATTTAGAGGCTTCTGGTACGACGATTACGGGGACATTAGTCAAAGCCTTCGATGGACGAAATATCTCGTCTGAAGGGCAAGAAATCATGAATATAGAGGCCTGTGAATACCGCAATGCATTTCTCCACTACCATCCAGATATCGCTGTGGTGACGAATATTGATCCAGATCATCTCGATTTTTTCAAAACAGAAGCAGCGTATCTCGAAGCATTTCACACCTTTGCTCGTTCAGCCAAATGTCTCGTTATGCTCGCTGATGAAGCTCAGACGAAGTGAATGATTGGACTTGCTCCGACTACGGTGCTTGTCTCAGAGGATTTATTTGAGGTTATCGGAGAACCATTTAACACTATTCAGCCTGGGAAATATATCTATACACTTCCAGAATTGCTCGTCCCCGGAGATCATATTCGTCTCGATGCTTCACTTGCGTATGTCGTGAGTCAACTGCTTCATCTCGTTTCCGAGAAATCCCTCACCTCTCTGGCACAATATCCAGGGAGTTGGAGACGCATGGAAGTAATTCGCACGACCGAAAATTGAAATCTCCTGATGAGTGATTATTGACACCATCCAACCGAGATTATTGCCACTCTTTCTGCACTTAAAAAAGCACATCCTAATAAAAAACTTATTGTCTTCTTTGAGCCACATCAGTATTCTCGTACCTATGAGCTCCGAGCGGAATTTGCAACCAGCTTCAAAAGTGCTGACATGACCTATATTTCCGACATTTACGCAGCACGAGATATAGACGAACGGCGAGATATGATCACTGCTCAATCTCTCTCTGAGATGATTGCAAAAAATTCACCCTGTGAATATGTGGGAACACTTGATGATGCTCGCAAAAAACTTCAAACCATCGATGAAACAGAAACAAATGCTCTCCTTCTCCTGCTCGGAGCAGGGAATATAGATGAGCTAAGAAATTAGGTGCAGTAGAGCCACATATCTCGATCGGTCAATTTATTTCTATCCCATAGGAAATAGAATTCTAAAATTTGGAGTTTTTCTTCTAAAATAGAGCAGAGGGGTGTGCAAATTACACCAGTTGATTCGATAAGGGTGATTTTTCCCTCCGTTGTTTGAGGGGAACCATTTTTATTATAAAATTCCTCTAAATGTTTACTATAATGAGAGAGCATGATCTTGAAATTCCCTGTTTCGTTCTGGGCATTTCACTCACTTTCTAAAATTCATGCAGCTGCATCTGCAATGTTAATAATGTTTCAAGGTACTTCAGGAATACCTGGAGTATTTACGACGGTAAGAGGCGGGAAATGTTGCTCATCAGAGCTAGATTCCAATCCCATATACTGTAAAGCATAAGGCAACTCGTATGAATTACCAGAAATGGAGTGGATTTTTGCCTTTACAATGAAATTGATGTATTCTAAGAATATGAATCATGCTGTTTATACTATTCCAGCCCTTGCCATCCACGAGAAAGAAAAAGAAAATCATTCACTCTATGATGCACTTGTTGCAGCAATTACAGACATCAATATTACACTTCCTTCACCACAAAAACTTCTTCTCGAAATTCAGAACAATGGGGATGAATATTTCGTCCATATTTCACAGAAAGGGGAAATATTACAACGATACGAAATTGCTCACTATCCACATATAATCAGACGCATGTGGACACATATAACACTCTGATTTGTAGATCGAGACAGAGTGGAGATATTGAAAAGTGAAATTCTAGAACTCTATCAACACGAGCCAGTAATACTCTAAAAATTTAATTTCAAAAAAACTTCCGCTCAAGCGGAAGTTTTTTCTATATCTTACAATGTATTATGCCTCTACGAGTCCGAGGTCAGAAGGAACGAGAGTATCTATGGTCGCATAAGTAGCCTTTGTATCACGAGGAATCCGAATAGAGACACGATCACCGATATGTGCATGGAGAAATGTGACAGAAGCGGGGAGTACCTGGTAGATACTCTGTTGTGAGATAACCATGAAATGTTCTGAATCTTTGATAAGTGTTCCTGTCGTTGTGTCATATTCTACTTCGTTGATGATTTTGTACTGGTATGATCCATCACCTTTGATGGTCATCTTGAGCTTACTTCCTTCGACGATTTTTGATTTACTCGCATAATTTGCAGGGACGGGATAGGTTTTTTTATCAGCTCCGAGCATATCTTTCCCATCAAAAACACCCTCTATAACTTTTGCTTTTCCATCTTTATAAGTATGAAGGCCAGCAATATCAGGCTTATCAACAGTATCAACTGTCTTTTTTCCAGTAATTTGAACCATGAGATTCTTTGCGTGATGCAGTGATCGTTCTGCTGTTGAGAGGAGTTCTTGCAAGGCTTGGAGAGAAGCTTGTTGTGTTGTATTGCGAGTATCGATTTTCGGCATAAAAGTATGTGTTAGCTACATACTACCCTTCTTTTTCGAGCATCTCAACTCGTGGGGACTATACCTTTTCATACATATTTTCTGATATAGTTTTGACCTCGTAAATGCCTATTTTAAGCGAAAAAATGAATCATCAAAACAACACAAAATCCCAGAAAAAGGAGGGGTGCAACCGGCAAAATATCTATTTTATCCTTTCTGATAGAACGAGAGATCAGCCAAAAAAGTGTACCAATGGTATATCCGATACCGATAATCCATCAGAAATAGAGTGGTCATACCATGAGTCCGAGGAGTATTCCGAGCCGTATATCTCCGCCACCGACCCAGGAGGGAAGCTCGTCGAGTTGTTCTATAGAGGGGATAAATCTATCAGCTCTTTCTTCTCCGAAGAAAAATTTTGTCAGTATCCAGAAAGGGAAAAATAAGGGAGATAAGAGAAGAGAAGGCACGGTTCGGTATTTTTTTTCAGCGATGAGAGCGGATACAGCTGGGATAATCATCTGAATCATATAGAAGACCATTCATAGTATTCCTCCAAGAACTGAATATTTCCATCCAGGTAATAACCCCCATTCTCCCAGATATTCTGCTGATATGATTATCCCAAGAGTGATTACTATCATGGGGAGAGAGAGTCTATCCGGAATAGTGTAGCTCTTGATATCTTCGAGGGAGAGTATGAGCAGTGCGGAGAGCATGAAGAGATGAGTCGCAATAATCCAGAGACTCGCACCAGAAATAACGAAGAGTATTCCAAAGAGAGTCCATACTGTCCCCATCATAATCTCTATACTGAGTACCCAAGCAGGGATTTGTATACCGCAGTGACGACATCGTCCTTTTTGAATCAGAGGAGATAATACAGGAATAAGTTCGTACCAACGGAGTTGTTTCTGACACGATACACACTGACTCCTACCGGTCCAAAAAGACCGCTTCACACTGGTCTCCATGAGCACTCATGAGAAGCTCCCAACACAGGCCCCGAGGAAGAAAAATCCAATTGGAATTAAAAAATGCACCATATAGGTGCATTGTATGTTATTTTCCTTTTTTTGAAATATGCTTTATGACGAGAGGCATTCTTTGATTTTTCCCAGTATTTTGAGTCTAAAATCTGTTAAATTTTTTTTCTCACGGGTAAAATCATGGAGAAAATCGGATTGTTTGATTGTTCTTTTATCAGGATCTTGTTCATGGAACAATGCTGCTGCCTTTTTTTGTAAAGAAGTGATTTTTTTTACTTTGGAGGCGACATAGCGTGACCCAAGTAAATAAGGCTTCATGTGCTTGAGACATTCCGCGATTTCCCCATCATCTTTCCCATAGCGCAGACTCATGATGCGTATTCTGTCGAGAATTACGACTATGTCAGTTGTAACGCTATAGGCGATCTGAATATTTCTTTTTTCCTTGTTTGTATTTGGAATTAATTCTATTGCTCTTTGGACAATATCGTGAGATGGAAAGTCTGGAAAATGTATAGGACCGCAATGCGCACAGGCATTGTTTTTTCCTCACTTTGCTTCGAGACATTCGAGAACTCTTTCACGCACATTTGCCCCACATCCATCTGTTCAGAGTTCATGATCATTGATACAGCTTGCTGTATTGGTTATTATGTCATCAAGTGCTTCAAGTATCTCATTATGTGAAAGCTCAGTGACATTCATAATTATTTCAAAAATTCAGGATTCATCATCATCTCTGGATCAAATGTTGGTTTTGGGAGCTCAGGTGCCATGTCCTCGAGTGCTTTCAAGATTATTTCACTCACGACGAGATATCGGTACCACTTCTGTTCACCGGGTACGATATACCATGGAGCATAGCTGGTTGAGCAGTGTTCGATAGCCTTTTCAAATGCTTCCATATAGTCAGCCCAGTGCTTTCGTTCTTCGAGATCAGACGCTTGGAATTTCCATGCTTTTTCTGGTTTTTGGAGACGGTGTTTGATTCGTTTGAGTTGATATTCTGGAGAGATGTGGAGCATGATTTTCACGATTTTTACACCATGATCAGTGAGCATTCTCTCAAAATCGTTGATATGGTCGTAGCGTTTTTTTATGAGGTCACGAGGCACGAGATCGTGAACACGAGTGATAATGACATCCTCGTAGTGACTTCGATTAAATATTTCTATTTTTCCTTTTTGAGGAACTTCTTCATGAATACGCCAGAGGAAGTCATGAGAGAGTTCTTCTGAACTTGGTTGTTTAAATGATACAACGCTACACCCTTGAGGATTGATACCTTGTGTGACAGCTTTAATAGTAGAATCTTTCCCTGCAGCATCCATCGCTTGAAGTACAACAAGAAGTGACTGTTTGTGTTCTGCAAAGAGGATATCTTGGAGTTCAATTATTTTCTGACGATTTTTTTCAAGTCTTTTGAGTGCTGATTCTTCATCCCATTCTCCAGCATCATCAGTTTTTATCTTGTTCATGTGAACATCTTTTCCAGGTTGTATACGAAAATCTGAGAGATCAACTCGGCGGTGCTTTGACATAGTGCAGGGGAGAGAAAATAAAATACCCCCTCAGTGTACCCTATGTTTCTCTCAAATGCAATATTTGATTAAGTCTGCGGTCAATAGTATTTTGTTGCTTGTTCTGTCGTGAGGGCCGAGGGAGTAGTATCATCACCTGATAATACTACAACAGTCGGTGTAGGAGCTTCTGGACTTGCTGAGACTTCAGCAACGTTTGTCTGAGTTTGAGTGGGAACCTCAGAAGTTGGTCAAGTTTCAGCAACGGTTGTTTCAGCTCAAGCAGGAGTTTCTGGACTTGCTGAAAATCCACTGAGATGAATTTTTGCCAAGCTTACCTCAGATTCCCCTCTACTATTTACAGCTCCAGGATCTCGTTCACCATGGGGGAGACTAAAAACAGCTCCAGGAATTTTTCAGAGTGTCGAGGCGAGTATCTGGCGATATTGCTGTATCCCTTCTTCACTTTTGAGGAAATCTACCATCTGTGTATCATCGATAGACCAGGCTTCGGTGTGAATGGTATTTGAACGTCCTCTTCCATTTTGACCGCGTGTTTTGACTTTCCCGGTAAAATCACGCCCAAATTTTTCATTATGAAGCTGTGCCATAGCGTTGACATAGGCTTGAGCTGCAGCCCTCATCTCAGGACTCGCATCATCAGGTATGACGATGAGAGGGGGTATGACTTTTCGTCCATCACTCTGATTACAGTCCATGTTGATCCATATTCCTCCATTTTTACGAACCTCAGCCACCTTTGAGGCATCCCAAAAACCCATATTTGTCTTGAAATCCCCAGGCAAACTACTGATAATACTTGGATCCGGCATTTCTCATGCAGAAGATGATACCGATGGGGTAGAAAAACCGCGCTCACCACCTCCTCAGGAATATCAACCAGATGAATATGATTCGCCACCACCACCTCCAATTCCTCGACTTCACCCACCACCACCTCATGTATTGGAGCTCAAGACAGGAGTATTTCTTTGACGGAAATTCTGGACACTATCTACTCCGAGCTGTTGTAACTGTTGAGGCGGCAATGATTGTAAAAGAGGGCTGAAAACCCCTGCCAGAAGTCCATTATCCTGTCATCCTTCACGGAGATAGTCTTGGAAATCTTTTGGCTGAATTTCATAGCGTTCACGGAGGTCTTTTGCCCTTCGAAATATTTTTCTGCGACGAGGCCAGGAAGTCTGGCTTGAACCAGATACTTGCTGCAGATCCTTTATGGTAGATATATCCCTATTGAGCTCGGCTCAGATGTTGTCTGGCAAGAAATCGTCCATGTAGAGATTACCCAGAAGCATGTCTCGCTTCATGGATTTTGGGAGATCTCTGTATGTGATATTTTCATGTCATTTGTATCAGAAATATTCTGCCATTTTTTCTTCTGCCTGCCCTCGGAATTCTCGAGCAATACCACTTTCCTGAAATTGTTTTCTTTGTTCTACAGAGAGGGAATACATACCAGCAACTAATCCTTTTTTCTCAAAAAGTTGTCGTTGTTTTTCTGAGAGGGAATTGAGTGCATTTTTTTGTTTTTCTACTACTTCTGGTGATTTTTTTGTATCAAGTTCGAGAGAGAGCTCGTATTCTGGTTTTTTGCTAGCTTCCACATCTTCTCGGAGTCGGGCGAGGAGTCCGCGAGTTTCTTTTTTTATTTCCCCATCTTGCTTAGCGAGTTCTTTTTCCCGAGGAGTGTTTGCGTGTTTGAATATTTCTCCCAACTTTCTAAACGGTTTTTTAGGAGCATTCTGTCCCGCATTCCCAGGGGTTTCTGTTCGTTTGTTTCTTCATAATTTCTGAAAGAGCCCGGGTGAAGGATTCTTTTTTGTATTATTTCGTCGTGATGGCAGCTCAAATGGCATAGTTTTATGCTACCATACCGCATCTCAAAATACAAATTTATCAGACAAATTATTGCTCTGGATATCTCTGTCTTTTCTGAAGTGAGAGCTGTTGTTCTGCGAGAGTACGATTTTTGGACATGAGATCACCAATGATTCCGAGTGAAAAGAGGGTAACACCAATGGTCACAGAAACGCCCGAGATAAAGAGTGATTGTATCATATCGCGACCAATATTGGTAAAAATGTATGCGTGAATAAATCGTAGTACTCAGATGAGTCCCAAAATGAGAGAGGGGAGGCTGAGAATAAAAAATACTTTCAATGGTTCGTAGAGGAGGTATATTCGTCCTATATTCATAGTAGTTTTACTGATATGCTCGCCCATGTTACGGAAGAGTCGAGAAGGTCTGGTAGAGGCGTGTGTCTCAATATCTATCCATTCTATGGCAAGTCATTTTTTATAGACCTGAATGAGCGTGTCGACAACATAAGAAAAACGAGAGGTCACATTTATCTCGTAGAGTGCCTCGCGAGAATACGCACGAAATCCACTCACAGAATCGGGGATTTTCGTTCCTGCGACGAAACTCACCACTCTATTACCAATTCTCTGAAGATACCTCTTAAAAGGACTAAAGTGATGATTTTTTCCAGGATTTCTGTTACCAATAACTATCTCTGCCCGTCATTCGAGAATAGGCTTGATGAGATCGTGAATCCGATGACCAGGATACTGATTGTCGCCATCGGTATTGACGATGATGTCAGCTCCGAGCATGAGGCCATGCATGACTCCATGGTGAAAAGCTGTTCCGAGACCACGATTAGCCTTGAATTCAATAATGTGATGGATACCAAGTTCGCGTGCTACCTCCGTCGTTCTATCGGTACTTCCATCGTTGATAATGAGATATTCTATATCGACTCCAGGAATATGTTTTGGCAGATCGTGAAAAGTGAGAGGAAGAGTTTCTTCTTCATTCTTACAGGGGATTTGAATGATAAGCTTCTTCATATTACGATAGTTTTGGACTAGGAGCTTGTTCTTTTTTTCAGTCTTCTTCATCTGGTTCAGTGAGTATCATGAAGCTCACCAGCGCTATAAGGATGCCCACGCTCAATGCTACGAAATATGCAACACGACCAATCACGGCAATCTCTACAAATATAGACCACATGCCACCATATGCGAGCAGGCAGATGAGCATGATAGTGAGAATATTTGCCCAGATTCCAGTATGTTCGACTTCGTAGGCATTGTCTTTGAGGCCTGTAAAATTCGTGAGCACAGCACTAATAAGGGTCACCCAGAGGAGCTGAAGCGTTTCTATTGAGGCGGAGGCATAAGATTGCCATTCTGTTGGGACGACTTTGACCTTCTGAAATATGAGGAGTATGAGATATATGGTGAAAAGTGTTGGGAAGATGAGTTTTGAATGAAAAAAGAGAAAACTGCGACCGATGTCCACTTTTCCACCTCTTACATCAGCGTAGAGAGCATTCCAGTCGTGTCTCTTTATCGCGGGGATGGGCTCTAGCGTATCAATAAGGATGGCTAATACAATACCCAATATGACACACATACTAGGGAATTGTGGATAGAGATCATACCCAAGTGAGAGGACAGCGAGCGTGAGTGCAAAAAATCACCAAACAAAATGCCAATGTCTAGTTATGAAGTTGGGCATGGCGGCGTTCTATAAAAAAAGTAGCTACCATAGAGGCAACAGAGACTCATACTATAGTCCAGTAAACACTCCAGACGGTGAGGGGTACACCGAGAAAATTCACATAAAAGAGGAGAAGTGGTACAGAAGAGATAGAGAGAGCAACTGAGAGCACAAATCGTTCAAGTCCATCAATTTCGTGTACTTCTTCATCTGTTGTTGAGGGTGTTGCTTGTTCATCCGTTGGGTCTATGAGTTTTTGGCCTTCTGTATGAGGGAAGGTCCAGCGCGTAATCCAGTATCATGGTACACCCAATACGACAATAGAACCTATAATCATACGAGGTATATGAAGGATAGGGAAACGAGCCTCGAGCCATATCATGAGACCACTTCCAATAAGCAAGAGAAGGGAGAGAGCGAGAGTAATAATTGTGTATTTTTTCATGTAAAATTATTATAGGAATGACCCTCCTTTTCGCAACATCGTTTTTATTGTAAATACTGTTTGGTTGACTTCAGTTCGTTTGGCCTTACCCTTTTTACAGATTTTTCTATGCTTCTTTCGAATTTATCGGTGATAGTGTGAACAATAATTGTATTAAATATACCTCTTTTTTCTCTTGCAGAAGAAATTGAAATCTCGTGAATTTCAGAAGAAATAGTTCTAGAAATGCCAGAGGAAGTGACACGGTTAACAGCAAAAAAACCTACAAAAAAACCTACTATTCTCGACAATGGAAGTGTCGCAGTCTCCAGTGTAGAGTCGTATGATATTTTTGAGAAGAGTGTGAGTGCCTGTTCGTTTATAGCACGGAATAATATTTCCCTCCTCCTCGAAGCGATGAGTATCTCATCTGACACTATTGCCCGTGGCGATGCAAATGAACTTATCCAATTTGGAAGAATCAATAATACCCTTACTTCTTTTACGGAAAAAGAAAAACTCCTCACAGCACTCAAGGATAGAAAAGATGAATATGTTGAGACAGTCTTTGACGTGTATCGTTTTGTTGCGCGTCGTCCTGCACATCTCCAGGCACACAGAGTCGCAGTCTTTCTCTGAGAAGATGGTGAATGGTATAGTCTCGATCCTATAGATGGTAAAAAAACACGAGAACCTCAGCTCTTCAGGGAATTCCTCGAAAATGATATTGAAGGCGCTGAGTGGCTGGTTCGCTTCCCGGGATACAGTAAGATGAATCTGGTTACCTCAGAAGAATTTGAACAAGCACTTCCATACCTTTCATTGGAATTGCAAGCCTTTTTCCAAACATACCACCAGGGTATTCCCGATATTATAGCACTCAATCATCTCTGAAGAGAGACAATCTAGTCTATTTTTGAGCAGTCATGATAAGCATCTCTATGAAATCCCCCATACTGCGTCCGGTTTTTTGCCACATCTTTGGTATAAATGATGCCTTTGTCGCACCAGGAAATGTGTTTACTTCGAGGAAATAGAGTTCGCCGTCTCGTACACGATAGTCTACACGGGCGACACCTCTACAGCCGAGGAGTTGATAGATTTTTATGGAAGCACTTCGTAGTTTTTCTGCGAGAACAGGATCAAGATCGAGAGGAAATACCTCATTGCTCCCATCTGATTCATATTTTTCTTTCCAGTCAAAGAGAACTGATTTGAGATTTACGATTTGCATAATAGGAAGCACTTCTGGAGCATGGTTAGCACCTACAACTCCGACAGTGTATTCTTCACCATCGATATATTCTTGGACAAGAGGTACATCAGTATAGTCAGGGAAATGTCTCTGGAATTTTGTTCATTCACCCAATAGTTGTATGTTTCCTTGGGTGAGGCTCGATGTGTTTATCTGTACTTCATTGATCGCAGAGAGGAGGCTCGATACATCGGTTGCTTTGTTTGTAGCGACAGTACTTCCTCCACAATTTGGTTTCACAATAACAGGCGGAGTATGTGTTTCCTGTGGAGTTGTTTCGTCGACATTTTCTGGAAGACCGAGAAGTGTGGGAGAGTTCATCCCAGGTATCCATGATTTTGGTACTTTTACAATTCCGAGCTTCTCGATAACACAGTTCGTACGAAATTTATCAATACAGAGGGCATGCGTAATCGCAGGACTTCATATGTACCTGAGACCAAGTGTTTCACAGAGACCAGTAATCACTCCATCTTCCCCGTAGTATCCATGGATATATGGGAAAACTATGTCATATTCACTGTATTTTGCGAGAAATGTATCGAGCTCTGTTGGTATATCATACACATCACAGGTGTGTGATGTTTGAGCTATGAAACTCGTGAGTCATTCACTACTTCGGAGACTGATAGGGCGTTCAGCTGAGATTCAGCCAGTGAGGAGAGCTATGTGCATAATTTATTGTCATAATAATACAAAGTGCAAAATACAAAAGACAAAATGATGGAAGGTGTTATTGGGAAAATAAAAAATCCTCTATTTTATACTCTGTACTCTGTATTTTGTCTTATGTTTCACTTGCAGGCATCACTACGGGGGCATTCATGAATTCATCTGCGTAATACTGCTCTATATAGTCGCGCGTTCTCTCCCAGAGGTCGCCATAGGGGAGAGCATAGAAATCCACCTCAGAAGCGAGATTGAATCGTCGGAGCATAGCTGCTATAGCCTTGTCATAAGGATTATAGGGAGAGTATTGTTGAAATACCTTTCCGAAGAGTGTTGTGATACTCGAATAGGTCACATGTCACCAGAGTTCGGGCGAACTCTGCATGACAAAGAGGGTGTTTCCTTCTGTTCTGTATTGTGTTGGAATAGGAGAGAGAGCATTGATAACGGCATTGAAATTTTTGCTCTCGAGATTGGCTATCATAGTCGAATCGGTATTGAGAACCTGGATGTTTGTTGGTTTGTACTGTACTTCTCCAGAGAAATTGAGATAGAGTGTCTGACTTCCTGCATTCTTCAGAGTCTGGAGAGTTGCCATGATAGCAAATACTTCTTTTCGAGTTGCAGGACTATTGTGATTCCAGAGGAGTTTCAAGAATCCGCTCGAGGCATCTCGATTAACCGTGATGACTCACGCACTGAGAGCTGTTTGGAGGAGATTTTCCTGCCACTTTTCTGCTATTTTACCATTACCATCATAAAACGCACCACTCTCATTTTCATGAGTTTCTATATCCATACCTGATCATTTCCACGCCAGAGCGAGCGCCTCAGCTTTTGTGATTTTATCAGATGGTCGTGTAGTGGCGCTATCTCGTGTGATGAGACCTCTGTCAGCAGCGAGCTCTACAGCACGACAAACCCATGAATCAGCATGAGTTTTGCTAAAAGTTGCATCAGTGAAATATCATTTACAGGTATAGTTGTTTGGAAGTGCAACATTTTTTAATTTGAGAGTCATTCCGATGACCTCCTGACGAGATATGCTTGCATCGAGTCTATAATTGTTTGGGTTTGTTCGTTGATCGACGATGATATTTGCATCAGCGAGACCATTTGCAATAGCGACATCAGCACTCGTATAAGCATAGACTTCATCGAGCGAAAAAACAAAAAGGCAGAGAGAAAGTATCAGGAATATTTTTTTCATAAGAGAAAGATCAAAAAAGAAAAGTATATGTATCTAGCATATACTTTTTTATACCTGTGCAAGTCTATCCCCCATGACAAGGGGGTAAAGATGCTCACAATAAAAATGCTCCGAAAGGAGCATTTGTAGAGAATATATTATTTTGTTTCTTCTTCGTCGAGTCCGAGAGACTTTTTGAGGTCATCTATTTTCCCAGCATCTTCATTTGATTTCTGACGATTCTTCAATTCGTCGATGTAGATTTGTTTGAGCTGTGTCCATTCTGCTTTTTTATCTGTGACGAGTTTCTTGATCGTTTCTCCTTCTTTTGGCATGAGCTTACGGAATTCTTCTCTCTCTTCTGTGAACACTTTCTTCAGCTCGTCTACCTGATACTGAGAGAGGGTCGGGATAGCATCGACGACGCGTTTTTTCTC
>JAGOOR010000003.1:0-3634 GCA_017992415.1 Candidatus Altimarinota bacterium | reverse complement strand
TGATCGTTTCTCCTTCTTTTGGCATGAGCTTACGGAATTCTTCTCTCTCTTCTGTGAACACTTTCTTCAGCTCGTCTACCTGATACTGAGAGAGGGTCGGGATAGCATCGACGACGCGTTTTTTCTCTGCCACTGAGAGTGAGAGAGAATGTTCGAGGAGATCGACGAATTCTTTTTCATCAAACTGTGTCAGTGGATGAAAAGATACGAGGTCCATGATAATCTGATTATCATCAGTGTTGTAGCGTCCAATAAGGTCCTTGAAAAACGCTTCAGCAGCTACAGGGTCAAATCCTGGAAGAGGTTGCCCGCTTCCTGCCTGGTCACCCTGAGCTCATCCTGTTGTATCCTCTGCCATAGTGATAATTGTTAAGAACGAAAGCCGTTAGAGTCAAGAAATGACTCTACTTTCTCGCGCAGTATATCATCGAATACTCCATTTGTCCAGACTTTTTCTACATCATCATCTGCGTCCAAATCCTGGAGAAGTTTCATCACTTTGACACCTTGGTCAAAATCGGTGATTTCTACCTCCATATTGGGGAGATATTCGAATCCGCTCGAACTCGCTTCAATGCTCGCATTTTTGAGGAAATTTGCGACATCAGAGAATTGTTCTCGGAGACAGATGAGATTCGTTTCATCACCATCCACAACATAATCATCACATCCTGATTCTATGATTTGATCCTCTGTGATAGCGCTCGTAGGGACGACGAAGACACCACGATAGCGAAACATATGATTGGAGACTGAACCTGTCTCACCGAGATTCCCACCATTTTTGTTAAAATACGAGCGAAAACTACTCGCCGTACGATTACGATTATCGCTGAGTGCGCGGACGATGACAGCGACACCGCCGGCTCCCATGCCCTCATAGATGATATCCTCGATAGCCGCAGCATCTTTATCGAGACCAGCACCACGGCGGATTGCTTTATCGATGACATCTCGGGGGACACTGTCTTTTTTTGCTTTTTCAATAGCGGTGAAGAGAGTTGGATTCTCATCTGGATTGGCTCAAGACTTTGCTGCGAGAGAGATGAGCTTGCTGTGCATACCATAGACTTTCCCTTTTTGGAGGGAACTAGCAGCTTTCTTGTTTGCCATAACTGGTCAGCGTCACATAACTTCGTAGAGAAAAAATAAAAGAGAAAAGAGCAAGGAGGAGGATTTTTCATTTCCACGAGCCTTTTCAGGCTATTTTATGTAGATTTTTTATTGGGCAAGTTCTACTTCATGCGACAACTCCGTAAGAGCTCTGCTCTATCTGCCTCTGTCGGCACCTTGCTCTTCCCAGCATTGAGACGATACATGATGGATTCAGTATCGTCCACATGCCCCATCTGTACAGCATGTCCGAGTTCATGGATGAGGACCCGAGAGAGCTTGAGAGCTGTGCTAAATTCATAGATATTGATGCGTTTTCATGCTTCATCGTAGACATATTCTCACTCGCTAAATTCTTCTCATTGCGCCTGTCTCGTCGTATTATAGGTTTCGACATCGAGCTTGAGTTCTCATACGAGTTCATTTATCTGTCTGCCCAGAGCATTGGTTGCCGTGATAGTTTTATTGAGCTGTGAGAGAGAGGCGTTCACTCGAGCGATACGAGTATTTATCTCATTGCGTTGTCTCTCGAGTCGTGCGTATTCATCTTCTGGAGCGCCTCATTTTTTATTCCAACGAGATACCTCTCTTTCATAGTTATTTTGTAATACTTTGAGTTGATTTGTCTCAGTATTATAAGTCCTTTTCTGTTCTTCGAGCTGACGAGAAAGTGTCTCATATTGGACCTGGAGAGATTCGTAGCCACCTTTTTTCACATCAATAGAGCCGTTTATCTCCTGTAGTTTCTCTGTCGTCTGTTGCCGTACATCATAGACGAGGTTAATCCGCATATCACCACCACTCTCCACATATTTGAAGAGTTCTTTTCCTACCAGATCTTCCCAGACCTTTTCAGCTCAGGCTATTCGTATGAGGAAATCCTCTCTCGAAACCCCAAATCGTGTATCAAAATCCCCCAGAGAATAGGTCAGGGGAATGGCGCAAGGGAAGTTCTGATGAAGAGCTGTTCGTACATTCGTCACTATCTGATCTCGATTCTGATAGGCGAGTCCAACGAGGAGGAGGAAAACAAAGAGCTTGAAAAAATACCAGAGTTTCATAGAGGGATTATAGTGTGACGATGTTGTCGTGCAAATAATCTCTCTATAATTCTTATGTGTGGTATGATTCACTATGTTTTGACAAATGGGGTAAATATTTGTATAATAAATTGATGACTACGCCATATGAACAACCTGAATCTTCTGAAGTTTCCTCAGTACATCTAAGTATATCAAAACCAGACACAGTAGCTGAATCAGCTCGTACAGACGCACTTGCTGCTCTCGATAGCAACAAATACAATCAACTCATGGCGGAAGTTGCTGAGATGATATGAGAAGGAAAAACATCGCGCGAAATAATCACCCACCTCTGAAAGAGTCTCAATATTGAGAAATGGGCGAAAGAAGAATTTCTCGGTGAATGTGAGTTTGTACCAACTCCTACAGAGACTGAGATTCCTCGTCTCCGAGAATACCTCAGCGCTCTCGGCATCGAATGGTCACTCGCGAATGGTGGCTCTGATAATCATCCTGAATTTTTCCTCATGGATGGACAAATACCACAAGCACTCGTCGGTGCTGAAAATATGAAAAAGACAAAAGCTCTCCTCGCTAAAATGCACGTAGATTGGCAAGCAACGAGAAAAGATGAATCTCAGAAGAAAGAAGAATATGATGCCAAAGAAGCACTCCTCAAAAAATATCTCGGTCTCAGTGAAGTCCATTGGAAAGAACTCATAGGTCTCCGTGGAGAAAATGGTAAATTTCAAGGAGGTGACGGAGTGAGAATAACAGGAGAACTCAGTGAGGATAAGAAAACAGTTGAGAGAATTTGGGTCACCCAGGATGGCGAACGAGGCGGATCAGTTGTTGCCTCAAGTCCAGCTCATTATAGCGGACTATTTGCTCTTGCTCAGATAACACCAGAGGGGGAATAGGAATCTAGCTCAGGTAGAGTTTCTCCCACAAAAACTTCAATTCTGGATGAATCTTTTCATGAGTTGTGATGAGTGCATGAGCTTCATCAGGAGAGAAGAACTCCACACTCGATACTTCTTCGCCGATATTGAGTTCTTGATCGAGAATGTATTCAAATACTCAGAGGTATTTCCGGATACCATCTCGCTCGTAGTAAAATGTTCCCATTTCCCGTATATCACCAACTATCACACCTATTTCCTCTTCCATTTCTCTGCGAGCTGCCTCTTCATAAGTCTCTCCAGCCTGCACATGTCCACCAGCAGAAGTCGACCAATAGAGAGGACGAAATTGTACTGTTGGAGAACGAACCTGAAATAAGAATCGACCAGCAATATCTCGCACCATGACATGCACGATACGATGCATATGATTCTCCGCGTAGATAGCTTCTCGTGTCGCCTGACCAATTATCTGGTCGTCTATGTTTATGATGTTGAGGATTTCGGGCAAAGTTTAAAGTTTAACTATTTTCATTATAACTTAGTTATTTTTAGACGACAATTTTTTTAGTTGATTGAATTGCCACTCTCTTTCAG
>JAGOOR010000002.1 GCA_017992415.1 Candidatus Altimarinota bacterium | reverse complement strand
GCGTGTCTTGTTTTCTAATGGTCTCGGTCTCTCCTGATTTATGAGGCTTGAGAAGGATTATCTCGAGTTCCTTTTGTAGTCGTTTTTCATACTCTCAGATAGGTTTTTCAAAATGATGCCAAGAATCGGCGACAGTGAGGAGGATGAGTTTTTTCACCTAAGTATTTTTACTTTTTTTCAATATCACAAGACACTCTTCTAACTTTCGTGCTGTTAATGATTTCACATCAATTTTTTTTCTTATACCCCTACGGCTACCTAGTAATTCTTCTACAATTTGCTCCTCGGCTATTCATATATTGTCTAGTTGCGAAATAGTTTCATGCCCACTAGAATCAATATCTACATCGTGGATGATTCAGTTATTATAGACTCGCATTTCTCTTTTACTTCAGTCGGATATTTTTCATAAACATAGAGCAATATATCCTGTTCTCGACTCTTTCTGAATTTCGTTTCAGTACAATTTTAATTGCTGTCGTTCAATTACTGCATCAACATCTGAAAGTATTTGCTCTGCAATAGAACAACCATCTCATTTATCTGCAACAGTTCAAAGTGCCATACAATTTAAGTTTAAAAATACATAAATAATTATAACTTAGTATATTTCTAGTGTCAACTATTTTATTATTGTTGTAGTAATTTTGTATTTTGCCTTTTGTATTTTGCCTTTTGTATTAAAATGCGTGCATTATGGCTATCAAAGAGACTTCAAAAGACATCCACAAACGACTCATAGAACCTGTGACGACTCCTGACGATAGTGGGGAAGAGTCTCTGCGTCCAAAAAAACTCTCGGACTATATCGGTCAGACAATGATAAAAAAGCACCTCCAGGTCGCACTCGATAGCGCAAAGGTGCGAAATACAAATGTAGAACACATACTCTTCTACGGGCCTCCAGGACTCGGAAAAACAACTCTAGCCATGCTCGTCGCCGCAGAAACCGGAGCCAGTCTCCGTCACACCTCGTGACCAGCTATCGATAAGCCGGCTGATATGCTCTCTGTCCTCACGAGTCTCCAGGCAGGGGATGTCCTCTTCATCGATGAAATCCACCGACTCAAGCCTGTCATAGAAGAAATCCTCTATTCTGCGATGGAAGACTATCAAGTCGATATCATGGTTGGTACTGGCCCTGGTGCTACATCGGTCAAGATGGATCTCCCGAAATTCACTCTCATCGGTGCGACCACTCGTCTTTCATCTCTCAGTCATCCGCTCCGTGATAGATTCGGGAATGTATGGAAGATGGATCTCTACGAAGATGCAGACCTCGCAAAAATAGTCGAGCGAACTGCAAAAATCCTCGGCGTCGAGCTAGGGAATGATGAAGCACATGAAGTAGCAAAACGCAGTCGTGGAACACCTCGTATCGCCAATCGTCTCACAAAAATCGTCCGAGATTATCACACACTCGGGAAGCTCTCAAACCTCAAATCCCTCTTCGCAGAAATTCACATAGATGAATATGGACTCGATGATATCGACCGACAAATCCTGAAACTCCTTGGAGAAAATGGGAATAATGCCCTCGGTATCAATACGCTCTCTGCGATGGTAGGGGAGGAGGCAGCGACTATCGAAGATGTCATCGAGCCATTCCTGATAAAAATCGGGCTGATTGAGAGAACACCAAGGGGGAGGGTGATTACGATGAAGGGGAGGGGGTATTTATTGTAAATTTTAATTATCAAAATATGAAGTTTGAGTACATAAGTAAAAATAAAATATTCATACTATGAGCATGAGCATCTGTTGACTACTGATTACCAACTTGGATACAATTAAATCCTTTAATAGAATGATTTTTATGAGAATTAAAAAATTTACAATATCCTCATAGGGAAGAAATTTTAGAATGGATTAAATTAATTTGAGAAAAAGAGAAGTATCAAACATTAGATGATTGTATTTTTCATGAGACATCATCTGTAAAATACAAAGAAAATGGCCAAGATATAGAGCTGGCTATTTTTGGTATTTTAAAAATTTTATTTACTAGACTATACAAAAAAAATAATTCTTGGATTAAAAATCTAAATGAGAAAATTAGAAGAAGAGAAGGGCTCGATTGGAGTGATATCTTTTTCATAAATTACAATTACGACAATGTTTTATCAGATAATATTTTGGATTTTAGCTACCTCCCAAAAACTGATAGAGAAAGACTTTACAGGGAAAGAATAGAAGAACTGAGTGAGGTAGAAATACCTTGTTTATACCCTCACTGATTATTTGAATACAGTGATAGAGGGTTTTTGCTGGAGCAAAGTGATACAATAAATAGCCATAATGAAACAATCTTAGAATCTGTTTCCTGTCATCACAGCAGAGTCCATGAAATAATTTTTTCTGTGAGCTTAGATGAAGTAAATTTATATATATTAGGGCTTGGTGGAGGCTTGGAAATAAATCTAAACAATATTTTTTTTAGTGATGTTAAGAGAATTAAGAATATTTATATCACTATCAGAAAAGATCCAGGAATACCTGAAAAAGAACATGAAAATAAGAAAAAATCAATAATTAGTTTTTTAACTAAAAAATTTGATATTGAAAAAGAAAATATACTAATACATAATGACTGCACAGAGTTAATAGAAAAATGTTTTAGTAGCTAGAAACATTTATTTTCTCTCCAAAATCCCGACAAAAAATCCTTCCATCATGGGACTTGGATACCAGCGATTCATATTTTCTTCGAGGGTATAGTCAGGAGTGATAGGCGAGGGGAGGAGATGAAATTCTGGATGTACTTTGAGGAACTTTTGAACGACATTTTCATTTTCACGACGAGAGACAGAACAGGTCGAGTAGACGATACGACCATTATCTGCCAGCATCTTGCGAGCCTGTTCGAGCATCTCATATTGCAATATTGATTTAGAATTTGATTTCTCACCACTATACCATTTATAGGTTCTGTCATCCGTGAGATTAATTCGTCCGTCAGAACTACAGGGCACATCGAGGAGGATTCTATCAAACATTTTTGCTCCTTTATTACCTTTCTCATCTTTGCTATAATGGGCGACGAGCTCTGTGGCATCTATCTTTATCACCTCGACACATTCTTCAGCTCATTGAGCCTTGATAGTGTGGACAAGTTTTTCGAGTCTGATACCAAATTTTTCGAGAGCGATGATACTACATTTTCAGTTCAACATAGAGGCTATCTGTGTTGTCTTTGATCCAGGGGCAGATGCCATATCGAGAATTTTCTGATCTGGCTGGAGATCGAGACAGAGAGCTGGAATCATACTCGAGAGACTCTGGACATAGATTTTACCAGTTTTGTATATCTCCAGTCCACGGAGAGCATACTCGTGTTCGCTATCGAGGTAAAAAGCGTCTTCCCAAAAAGGCCAAACGGTGTAGGGGAGTGATGCTGCCTCGAGCTCTTTCACTATTTCCGAATGAGAAGATTTGAGTTTATTTACACGAAAAGAAACGATATTTCGAGGATGTGACCATCCGGTCACTATTTTTTCTTTATCGGCAGGGGAGATGTTTGCAAAAACACCGAGAAGGTTTGATGGAAGGGAATTCATGCCAGCAGTATAGAGAAAAGTATTAGAATCAAAATATTCTATACATGAAATTTCTGGTGCACTTCGCGGAGTTGTTTGTTGGTCACATGCGTGTATACCTGTGTAGTAGCTATATTCTTATGTCCGAGAAGCTCCTGAATTGAGCGCAGATCTGCACCATTTCCCAGCAGAGTTGTAGCAAAAGAATGTCGTATGGTATGAGCAGAAACAGGTTTTACAATACCAGCTTTGAGTGCTCTGTCAGCTACCATCTTTGTCACGAGAAAACGATCAAACCGCACTTCGTCAGCTCCAGAATCGACAGGGAAGTGCTTCCCATGTTTGAGAAATAGAGGAGGGAAGTGGTCTTCTCTTTTTTCGAGATAAGCACGAATTGCCTCACAAGCCCATTCAGTGAGATAGACGACACGAACTTTGCGACCTTTACCGAGAATAGCAAACTCCATGGTATCGAGATTTACATTTTTTATATCTAGGGCAGTGAGCTCGGAGACGCGTAAACCGGTACTAAATATAGTGAGAATAATCGCTCTATCACGCAGATCTGAGATATCATCTGTGCCGATAGATTTTACTATTGATTGAAGCTCCTCTCATGTCAAATATTCAACCTTTCTCTCACGATTTTTCTGAAGTTCTATATCACTGAATTCAATTCCAGTTGGTATGTGAGTTTTTTTACAGAAATGCAGGAACGCTCTCAGTGAAATCATATACGCATTCACCGTTGTAATAGAAATATTTCATTGCGCGAGTGATAATCGGAAATGATCACAGAGGTGTTGGTCGATTTGAGTCGTTTTTATCCAAGAGAGCTTTTCGAGCTCTTTTATGATTTCAGAAGACGCGTTTTTCGAAGCCTCAGGCTGTATAGATACCTGAGAAGAAAAAAAACGCGCTAAATCGAAGCCTTTTGGAACAGTTTTCCGAATATCAGGATAGGTATAGCACAAGAAGCTCCACATGTGGCGTCCATATTGCTCAACCGTCCGCGGACTCATGCCACGAGTGATAGTCAGATACATCAGAAATTTTTGAACAGCTTCAAAAAGAGACATATATCTATTATAGAAGGGATGAGATTTCCTCCAAATCTATTTTCACATAATGTATGTTATGTGCATAAAATATACTCATGGAAAGCTAGGCAGCAATTTCCGAATCAGAGAATAAACTATTGGGTTTTACAATTTTATGTGTACAGATTTCAAGAATACTTTTTTGCATTTCCTCAATCATCTGAGACAACCCCTGTTTGATTTCTAATGACTGTCCGAGCTCTGCTCATCATGTATGGATATCGCATCATTGAGCTTCGAGTAAATCATAAACTCTTTCTGCATAGGGATGCTTGAGTCTCGTTTTGAGATTGTCTAATTGCCACGCTATTCTATTTTTTCATGCCTCCAATTCTCCTGTAGGATTAATTCAATATCACAAGCTTGCTGCATGCAACTGATCAATAGTTGCGTAAAAAGATTGCAGTGGACGATCATCTCGTCAATGACTAAAATCTTCCAAACCAGGTACCGAGTAATCTATCATAAAATTAGGATAAGAAAATACTTGATGAACTGTGCATATACCACTACCGTAATCTAATAATATCCTATACGCTCACAGAAGCCTGTCAAATATAAAATAGTCCACACACTAACCTTATGGAGCGACAAATGAAAGTATTTGTACTCTCACAAAAACTCTTATAATCCGCACATGAATATTCTGAAAAATCTCCTTTTCTCTTTCAAAGGAAAAATAGGTCGTGCTGATTTTATCTACGGTATAACTTATGTGATACTTCTTTTCCTAGTCTCTATTGACGCCTTTATCAGTCCTAGTTCCATCTTTCTCATTGGTGGAGGGGTAGATTTCGTACAAATACTTGTTTATGGAGCCTCTCTTATCTGAATCGCACTCTTCGTCTGGAGTTATTTATGAGTGACCTGGAAAAGGTCGAGAGCTCTCAACATAGAGATTAGGTGGACACTTTTGGGTATACTATTCCCTCCTCTGCTCCTCATAGGTCTCATGCAGGATGAGGAGAAATATAGCTATCATGGTGGATTATCTATTATTGATCAAATATTTTTCTACATCCTCATAGGGATAATACTTATCTGCCTCTTCACTCTCTATGACATAAATAATGGATTACGATTTGTCCTCTTTATAGGTGCTATAACTGGGATTTTTTCTATTTATTTTTTTTGGAAAGACCGGCACCCCTATAGGCACCTTCCAAAAGTAAAATATACATGAGTTGATGCGTGGATTGATCTCTGTTTTGTTTTGATTATCGTCTTTTTCATAAGACTCTATATACTTTCCCCTTTCCAGATTATTGGTCCATCAATGGAGACAACATTTCATGGAGGAAATATCACCTATACAGCAAAGTGACAACAATATAGTGATGGAGAATTTATACTCGTGGACAAAATGACTTATAGACTCTCCCTTCCTAATAGAGGTGATGTGATTGTCTTTACTCCAGGCATAGGCCCAGAAAAACGCTTTCTCATAAAGAGGGTCATAGGAATTCCCGGAGATACAGTAAAGGTGGAAAATGGGTATGTTTTTTTAGCTACAAAAGAAAATCCAGAAAAGTTCATCCAACTCGATGAATCTGACTATTTGGAAGAAAAATTCTGATACACCTGCCTCACCTACAACAGCGCTGGATGTGCAAAAGAAAGTCAAGAATTCCCTGTTCCAGCAGGCAAATATTTCCTCATGTGAGATAATAGGCCTCAATCTCTCGATGCGCGAAAATGTTTCAGCAATAGTGGCTGTAATGGTGACTATACTCTTGCTCAGTATGTTCCCCTTTCTCGCATACAGGGACGAGTAGCTTATTCATTGTGACATTTTGATATATTTTCGCAGATTCTCCCATATCCAAAAATAGGTACACTCAAATCAGTCATTCCTTATAGAGGTCTCAGTATTCAAAATACCCACCAATACCCTGAGCTCTCACAATAAATTATATGTTTCGTTTCCTCCGAATTAGTATCTCTATCCTGCTGATAATTATCCTTCTCAGCGTATTTTTATTTATTCGTCCGTACCGTGTCAGTGGAGATTCTATGTCTCCAAGTCTAGAAGAAGGAACTCTAGTATTTATAGACCGAATTTCCCATAAGATACAACCGCTCCATAGATGAGAAAGAGTTGTCTACAGGGATGGAGCTGAGGAAGTGAAGATCAAGAGAATCCTCTGACTTCCTGATGAAATCATTCAGATAGCTGAGGGAAATATTTATACAGTTTGAGAAAATACAGCACCTCTACTGATTGAAGAACCCTATCTGGGAGAGCATGTTCGTACTTGCGTACCAGGTGCTTGTACAGAATTTGAACCACATATATATGAAATACCCCCCGATAATTATTTTGTACTCGGAGATAATCGTCTCAATTCACGCGACTCTCGCTGATGCGCAGATGTAGCTGATTGCACAAATAAAAAACCCCACTACATACCTCGAGACGAGATATTGGGAAGAGTCCTATTCTCATGGTAGCCTATGTTTTATAGAGTCAATAAACCCCTCGGCATCAGTAGCAATCTTGTCTCAAAGATATTAAAACGAGTCCTCAATGTACCAAAAATTGGTTTTGCAGGAATACTCGATCCACTCGCAACAGGTCTTATGATTGTAGGGACGCATTGATCCCCCCGACTCTTCCCTTTACTAGAAAATTTCACCAAAACATATATTGCAACAATCAGACTCGATGGAACAAGTGCCTCATATGATCTCGAACAACCAGTAGAAAACATTCCAATAGAAAAAAAAATAATAGAAAACATACATATAAAAAGTATCGAATCTATTATTCAAAAAAAATTTACAGGGGAAATACTGCAATCCCCTCCCCTCTATAGTGCAGTATGGATAGATGGGCAGAGAGCCTATGAAATTGCCAGAAAAGGTGAAAAAAATATAGAAATGAAGCCAAAAAAAAGAACAATACACTCTTTCAAAATCATCTCCTATTCATGGCCTACAATTATCTGTGAAATAGAGGTTTCTCACGGTACATACATCCGTTCTATAGCTCGAGACTTATGAAGTGCGCTCTGAACTGGGGGGTATATTGAAAAACTTGAGAGGGTAGCTATTGGGGATATAACACTAAAGGGTACTGACTGGTTAAAACACAATGATATCTCCTACACTCATCTATCCCACGAAGAACTATTCCCGAAAATACCAGTACTTGAGTTATCAGCAGAGGAAAAGATTCACCTCAGAACAGGGAGCACACCAGTGAAGACTCATCAAAAAAATGGGTATTATTTTGTAATCTATGAAAATAGCTCTTACTGATACTTAGAAGTAAAAGATAGTCTATTATTCCCAATAAAAAATGCAGTCTAGGGAGCTTACCAATTACTGAGAACTGATTGAGCGTCATCATTCTTATTTCACACATCTGCAGCCTCTTTTGTGGCTATTTCTTCTTTCTTTTTCTTCATTTCATAGCCCTGCCACTCTGCGAGATGTTTCTGATTGAGGGACTCTATTTCTGTTTGGTACTTTTTTTCGAGATCATCAAGTTTTTTCCTTTCTGTTTCGAGAATATCAGCTAATCTCTGAACTTGATTTGTATTCATCGAAGGAAGAATATCAAACCAATACTGTCGCTCACTATCATCCATAGATTCAGTCGCAAGAAGCAACTCTACGAGTCTCGGATATTTTGTCTGAACTTCGTCGAGGAGTGTAAATGTTGTAGTTCCTTTTTGAATTGTAGCCATAATAGTGTGATTCCCTTATACTCTAACATGAATTATCAAAATTTGCAAATATTTTATTTGATTTGCACCAGAAAAATCCTCACTATAATAGGAATAATACTATGTCGTCAATACAAATAGGAGCACTTATTTACTTTACAGTGATTGCAGTCGGTGCATGGATATTTTTTGCAGTGATTTTTTTGCAATTAAAACGATTCATGGATATGAGCTGTCATGTGCCTACTGTTTCAAAAATCCTCACGATCATCCTCATTATACTGACAGTATTAGGGTATGTTATTATCTTTTCGCCTAGTATGTTGGACTGATTAGAAAATGGAACAGCAGATAATACTCCTGCAAAAACAAGCTGATATTTTGATACATATTAAATAATGACACCTTTTGAATCAGCTTATTCTCGACTCAACACTTCGCAAAAACTCGCAGTAGATACTATTTATGGCCCTGTAGCTGTCATAGCATGACCGTGAACAGGTAAAACACAGCTCCTCACCCTACGCATCGCAAATATTTTAGCTAAAACAGATATTTCACCGAGAAATATCCTTGCACTGACCTACACAGAAGCTGGTTCTTTTGCTATGAGAGAGCGATTGCAGAGCTTCATAGGCACAGACGCCCTCCGAGTAAATATTCAGACTTTTCATGGATTCTGTAAGGGCTTAATAGATGATGAGTATCCTGAAAAATTTACGCGTTCTCCCGGCATGAAGATGCTAGAGGAGCTCGATGCTCGTCGTATGGTGGCAAAAATATTATTAGAATGAGATTATACCTATCTCAAACCTCGACATGACCCCGAGCTCTACATGGGAGATGTTATCCGAATTGTCTGACAACTCAAAAGAGAAGGAATAGCTCCTGATTTTTTCCGATGAAAAATAGACGAAACTATTGCTGATCTACCGAACAATGAAGATCTTCACTATAAAATAGATTCAAAGTGGTGAAAAAAATGAGATAGAAAACCCCTCTACGCTGATACCGTCGAGAGACTCGAGAGGCAGCGAGAGCTCACATATGTCTATGAGAAATATCAGGAAACACTTGTGACAGAATCACGGTATGACTACGATGATATGATACTCCTCGTTCGTAATCTCTTGCGTGATGATACCCATTTTAGGGCACTCATCCGAGAAGAATATCAGTTTATCATGGTAGATGAATTCCAGGATACAAATGGTCTACAGGCAAGTATAGTTGATTTGATTATGGATCGCCAAGAACAGCCAAATATACTCGTAGTCGGAGACGATGAACAGTCAATTTATCGTTTTCAGGGAGCTGTAATGGAGAATATCATCAATTTTTCAAATAGGTACAAAAATAAGTGACTCACGGTCATACCTCTGACAGAAAATTATAGATCCACACAAACCATCCTCGATGCTTCACGAGAAGTTATCAGAAACAATACAGAATCTCTCGAAAAAGCACTCGATCTCGATAAACAATTAAAGAAAAATATTACTGAACCGGAGAAAAAAATATCAATTTTGTCACCTCCCGATCCGCAAATCGAGATAGCTAGTATAGCCGTGAAAATGAAGGAATTTTATAAATCTGGTATTGCCTGGAGTGACATGGCTGTGATATACAGGAAAAATGCAAATCCTCTCCACCTCATGGAATATTTGCGTCGTGAAAAAATACCATTTCATAAACAAAAAGGTGAAAATCTCCTGCATCACCCTGAAACTCAAAAACTCATAAAAGCACTCAAGCTAGTAAATAATTTGGAGCAAAATGATCTCTTTTGGGAAGTGATGCTTTTTGATTTTTGGCAGCTAGATTTACATCACTTGCTTCGTATTCAGTCAAAAGCAAAAGCTCCAAATGGAGATTACAATAAAAAACTCTATCGTGCATTTCTAAGTGACGACGACATGTACGTACGATCTATTGCCGAAAAAATACAAGAATTCACTCGTGATGCAGCGAATAAAACACTTGTACAGTTTTTTGAATCTTTCCTAGTCAGCTCTGGTTATAGGAACTACGCACTAGAACAAGAAGATAAAATAGAGCGTCTCTCGATTCTCAATTCATTTTTTGATGAGATAAAAACATTTGCTTCCCTCCATACAGACAGTAATTTATCTGATTTTATCAACTATATAACAGATCTCGATCACTACTGACTCTCCCCTACGACTCAGCCAATCAGGATGGAATCAGATACTGTTGAGCTCATGACTGCACACGGGAGTAAAGGACTGGAATTCAAGGTTGTCTTCATCTATAGTGCAACAAGTAAAAACTGGGAATCTTCTCGTGATCCGTCAAAACTCAATGTATCAGTCTCTCTATTTGAGAACCACCTCATTGATAAATGAGAAAAGAAGAATCAAAAACTTGAAGAAGAGAGACGACTCTGGTATGTTGCTATGACGAGAGCAAAAGAGCACCTCATAATAACGACAACAGATAACGAAGAAATGAAGCTCAAGCCTTCATTATTTATCGATGAGATACCAGAGAAATATAGAGAAAAAATACAACCTACGGTAGATCCGGTAAAGATTATCACAACACAAACAGCTCCCGCTCCGAGCATAAACTGGGATGAGGCAACCAAAACAGAACTCACCAAAAGAGCAAAAAATTATGACCTCTCAGTAACATGATTAAATACTTGGATCAAGTCACCACGAGAATTTCTCGAGAAATACCTCATAAGACAACCTGCTGGGAAGATGCCGAGCGCTTCTTTTGGTACAGCAGTTCATGCGGGGCTAGCATTTATAGGTGATTATTTTAATGAACATAGTTCTCTTCCTGAAAAAAATCTCTGGACAGAAAAAATAAAAGAAACTCTCTATAATGAGATACTTACAAAAAAAGAGCAAACAGATTTTCTCGCAGAAACAATAGAAGTACTAGAGAATTATCTTTCAAAGAAAGACTGCCCTCTCGCTGCAAAAGCAAAAATAGAAGAAAGATTCGGGTACAAAAAAGTTGTTGTCGCATGAGTACGACTAACTGGTGTATTTGACCGTGTTGAATATCTCCCCGATGGCTCTATGCAAGTAGTGGACTTCAAAACTGGAAAACCAGATAAAGGAAAGGAACAGATGGCTGATTATGAGAGACAGCTCTATTTTTACAAACTCCTCTGGGATGGATCATGACAGAATAGGACTCTCTCTCGTGGAGCACTCGATTTCGTCGAGAAGAATCCACATGAAACAATAAATAGAAAAATACTTATTTACGATGAGGCAGGTCTCGAGCTCCTCAGAAAACAAATTGCAGCATTTAAAATATCTCTTCAAAATCTCGATTTTCCTGAAGTAAATAATTTTATATAAATATTTGCCTAGTTTTTCAATTCTCCTTGTGCCCCTCCCTAACAATCAACATTAGCAGGCTGGCAATTGAAAATAATTGATTAGACATATTGAGAAGATGTCAGAATTATGACATCGAGGTGGTCTCACCTTCTTCATTCTGAAGTACAGAATCACAATTGGGCTTATATACGGGTCAGAGATTCGTTGCCTGCTTATCATATACCTGGCACCAATTTTTTGCATTTTCCTGAGCTTCTTTATAGGATTTTCATTCTGTCTCCATTCCAGTAACAAGAGAGCTCGTGGTGATGCTATCTTTTTGTATATTTGGTGAGACGGTAGTGTTTTGCCTAGTATTCTGAGTAGAGACATTAGGTCCTACTACTCCAGCTAATGATTTTGCTGCACCATATGCACTATCAATCTGTGATACTGAAGCACTATCCCTTGCTGATGAATTAGCTTGATTAAAAGCAGATTCAATAAATCGAGACTCTACTATGCCTTCGCTGATAGCACTCCTCTTTCCAGATTCACTAATGGTTTCATGAGGTCATAATTGTGAGTTACCAAGAATTCACAACATTTTTTGAATTCAACGATTGATGAGAGCTCGGGAATTTCAGAGCCCTCCTGTTTTTGCATGAGCATTAATCTCAGGATTGGCTTCTTCAGGAGTATCTGGCTGAGCACTAGAACCATAGAGGAGAAATTGAAAAGCTTTTTTCCAAATGCTCACAGATTCTGGATATTTGAGGGCCTCTGCGAGTCATTCTTTTTGTGTTTCTTGAATTTTTTGCTTCTTTGCATCTTCATCATAGCACTGTTGAATATTTTCTGGAGAATAGAACTCTCTCATATCATCAGAAAAACCTTTTAATGCTACAGTAAATTGACTCTCATTGATAAATTCATTATTACGAACATTTGAAACGAGATCTCGATAAAAAGAAAGTACCTTTCAATTCTGAGAATACATATCATTGAGGACTTCCTGAAGTATACGATCTTTTGTCTTGTAGAGTGCAGTGCCGAGCTGTACATCCTCTTTGAACCGAACGATATCACCAGCACATCGTGAGCCTATCTCTGCGCCTGTTTGGAGGATCTTTTGCTGAATATCTAAAATATAATCATCATGATCCTTCGCAGCAGGGAGAATCATTTTATCTGAAGTATCTAGGAAAAATGGATTATTACGGAAAAAATTTCAGATATCGTAATTTGCCCCTTGCATGATATTGAGAACTCTTTTAGTATTTCCGGCACTTGTACCAGCATCAGCACATGATGCTCCACTACCTGCCTTTTGAATAGCAGCGAGGACCGTATTAACATTCTGCTCGTAGGACACTATTGGAGGAGATGGTACCTGATTCAAAGTACATGTAGCACTAAATACCGGAACACAAAAAACACCAAAAAAGAGGAAAAGAAATATGTGAGAGGTTTTTTGCATATTTTATGATGGTTGACACTCACCTTTTGAGAGGAAATAATCTGAAATTGTATTAAGTGTTTCGGCATACTTATTGACAGAAAGAGAGCGCGATGCTAGCTCTTCAAAGGTAACAGAGAGATGCTCCATTGATTCTATGCTATGTTTTTTTATAAAAGAACTCTGCATTCAGCCTCAGAGTGAGTCAATGTATTTATCATATGCCACATCTCAGAAAGCAGCCGAGTAAACACTAGCAGAAGCTGGTAAATCTTTATCAGTGGCAGACCGAGAGGCCTTACTCACTGCCCTCTCAAAACCAGCTGGAATAATTGCCTCTGGCCTTAAACTGTCCATTCAACGATTTTTGAATGCTTTTACTATTGAATCATCTATTTCCCTATCTTCAGATTCAGGTTTTCGGGTATCTCTGTTCATAAACCCCGCGAGAAGTTCTGGAACCTCTTGTACAGGATATATTGCATTGCTCAACATCTTTGCCAGAGAAGCATTCTGATCGTATAATGCCTGAAAAAAGAACCAAGAAGGAGGAATTTTACAAGCATTGTTTCGATTGGCTCCATATTTGACCATCCAATCTGTTCACTTTTCAAAAATATTCTGAAATGTATTTGGATTTTTGCCGACTGGTTCAGGTTTTTTTTCAGCATTAGTTTGAGGTTTAACCTGATGAATATTCTCCTTTCACAATCAACATACCCCACCACTACAAGTCGCTGATGCAACCAATCTGGTATTCTGAGATACTGATGATAACCCCAGAGCAAGAGCTATAGCTCAACTTGTTCCACCGTTACCCCATTCTCCAGTAGGTGAGGCCTGACCTGAAATCAAACCAGAAACATCTGCCAACATAGTATTTTTATATGGTCATAGAGGAGGTATTTCATTGAAATATTTCTCATCTATTTGCTGCAAATCAGCCATGAGGTCATAGAGTGAATTGTCTGTGTCTCCATCGTAGTAGAGTCCCATAGACGAAATATCACGAAAAGACATCATCTGCTCTTTTATCTGGGTCAAGATGCTATCTGACATGATATTCATGAGAGTATTGAGAGCTCGAACATCGTTGGTATTAATACTAGAGATGCTTGGATCGAGATGAGGTTTTACAATTGCTGCAAAATCGTAAGCATTATTTTTTGTAAGTGGTGGTACTCAGCCGAGATAATCTATGAGAGATTGGTCAAGACTGGGTAATACCACGGTTGTACAACCATCACAAAAACCTTTTCAGAAAAATTTAGAAAGTTCAGGACTTTTTTTGAGAGCAGCATTCAGCTTCTCTGAAAATCATTGCAATCAATCATTCATATACTGCTCCCCTAACTTTTCCTCTTCTTCCCTTGCTCTTGTATAGAGATTCATATCAGGATCTTCGTCCTCACTCGTTGTAGGCTGGAGAGAAAAGGCAAAATTGAATGAAAAAAGAAGTCACCAAAAAAGAACAAAACTCAACAAGAGAGTAGTTTTTTGAAATGACTTGGGAAGAAATATTTTCATGAAAAATACTATTTATTCAATTGTACTCGAACTGCCCTATTTTTTCAATAAAAAAAGCTTGCTAAGTGAACATGAAACTATATACTCGCAGCGTTTTTTATCTATTACATATATTACCTATGCACAACGCATGAAAAAATGAGAGTGAAACTGGCAAAACTCAATTTGAGATGCACAAAACACTCATTCTCATCAAGCCAGATACCATCGCTCGCGGTATTGTCGGAGATATACTTTCTCGTATTGAGAGAAAAAGTCTCAAAATAGTAGCTATGAAGTTCATAAATATGACTGAAGAGCTCTGTCGTGAACATTATGCTCACATAGCTCACCAGCCATTTTTCCCAAAAATTGTCAGCTATATGACAGATGGTCCAGTACTTGCACTCGTCGTCGAAGGTATAGACGCAGTCCGTCAGGTTCGTAACCTCTGTGGTGCTACTGACCCTCAATTCGCAGCCCCAGGAACTATCCGTGGAGACCATTCATGTACTATTGATTACAATCTCATACACTCTTCTGACTCTATTGCTTCTGCAGATATAGAGATTATTCGTTTTTTCTCGGCAGAAGAAGTATTCAGCTACACAAAAAATGTGTATGTGAACTAATCTTAAGAATTAAATGAGATACTTCTCAATATTAACAGACCAACAAACTCGAGCCGATAAAGTTATATCGGCTCTTTTTGAAGATATTTATTCGAGATCTCAAATACAAAAAGGATTTACGCTTGGTCAAGTAAAAATCATCAATAAAAAAGATTGAAAATCATATTCAAACCCCAAATATTACCCCAGAAAATGAGATATAATAGAGATGGAGATAAAATCCATCCCCTCTACACTCCCCCCTGACTACCGTCCTTTGGAGATAATTTTTGAAAATGATGATTTCCTAGTTGTGAGTAAAGATGCAGGCATCAATACACACCCCACCCCGAGCTATGCTGGGAAATTTGGTACATTGGTGAATCAGCTTATAGCGCAAGTAAAAAATTTTGACAGAGAAAGGGGTGAGGACAGACCCTGAATAGTTCATAGGCTCGATAAAGACACCAGCGGGCTACTTCTTGTCGCAAAAAATGATGCCACTCTCAGAAATCTACAAAAACTCATACACGATCATAAAGTTCAAAAAAAATATTTAGCACTGGTCATCTGAGAAGTCACAGATACTCTCTGAACAATAAAATCAGTCATAGGCCGGGATCCAAATAATAGACTCAAAATGACTATTAAAAATCCTGTAGAATGACGCGAAGCTATAACTCATTACAAAGTTATAGAAACACTCCACTATCTAGGGAAAACCCTCACTCTCGTCGAAGTAACACTTGAGACAGGGAGAACGCACCAAATCCGTGTTCATATGGCAAATATTGGACATCCAATTCTGGGTGACAAAACATATGGCGTGGAATATGAAAATAACTGGGCACAGAAACACTTCTGACTCGAGAGGCAATTCCTCCATGCCTGGAAGCTAGGTTTTGAAATGGAAAAAACAGAATACTCTTTTGAGGCAGATCTCAAATCAGATCTCCAAAAGGTACTTACAATCATGAGAGATTAACAGGTGGAATCAATCTTATCATTTCGTGCTTGATACTTCCCTCCGAGAAAATCTGTATTGAAAAATACATCAAGAGAATCCAAAACATCTCCGATATTCATAGTACGCGCTCCAAAACAAGCAACATTGGTATCATTATGACTTCGGCTGATTTTAGCTATTTCAGGACTGTAAGATAAGACAGCACGAATGTTTTTGAATTTATTGGCAGCTATAGACATGCCTATACCTGTACCACAAACAAGGACTCACTTCTGAGCTTTTGAAGTAGCTATACTTTCACAAACAATATGTGCGTAATCTGGAAAATCATCAAGAGGATCTAGATTTTTTGGTCAATAATCTATAACTTCATGTCAGAGCTCTGTGAGATGATTGATAATATCTCCTCGAAAAGGAAATCAGGCATGGTCACAAGCAAAAGCAATTATCATATCTTTTTATATTTACTAAACTCCCCTAGTATATATCCGATAATTGGGAGTCAAATAATCCAAACAAAGTATATAGGTTCAAAATCCCAGAGAGATACAAAATTGAATACAGAAGCAAAAGGAGAAGCAAGAAGTCAAAAATGAGCAATAAGTGAAATAGAGATAGCTACAATTAACCATCTATTCACTCTGAGATCAAATGGTTTAAGACGGCCACAACTAAATGATCGAAGCATCTGATAGATAACAGAGGTGGTAACCGTCAATGTTTGTGCAAGCATGAGATCTATTCTCTGAAAAACAAAGAAGACAAAACCTATGATAACCATACCTATAATACCCGCCCAGATGATAAAACCCTGTATACCTGCAAGAAGGCTCTCATTGGTAGGTTTTCTCTTCATAACATCAGATTCAGTTTCTTGAGTAGAAAGAGCCAGAGCAGGGAAGCTATCAGTCACAAGATTTATCCACAGAATCTGTATAGCTATAAATGGTACGATATCAGGGTCTCTGAAAATCATCACACAAACGGCAAGAAGTATTACTTCATAAAAATTACACGCCAAGAGGTACTTTATAAATTTCTTTGTATTATCATAAATTCTCCTCCCCTCCTCTACAGCCGAAACTATTGATGCAAAATTATCATCCAAGAGAATCATATCACTGGCATCTCGAGCAACATCTGTGCCGCGAATACCCATAGCAATTCCTATGTCAGCTTGTTTGAGTGCCAGAGCATCATTTACACCATCGCCAGTCATAGCAATGATGTGTCATTGAGCTCTGAGCAGTCTCACAATACGGAGCTTATCTTGAGGGGCTATACGAGAGAAGACATTTGTTGTTTTGAGAACTTCATTCAATTCTTCATCGGTCATCTTTGAAAGCTGAGTTGCATCGAGAGTTTTAGCATCGAGCCCAATCATTCCTGCAATAGCACCAGCAGTCAATTCTGAGTCACCAGTAATCATAATAACACGAATACCCGCATCTTGACAGGTTTTTATAGCACCAGCAACTTCTGCACGGGGAGGATCTATCATGCCAACAAAACCAACAAAGATAAGATCGGATTCAGATTCTTGTAGTGTATATTTTTCTTTTTGTGGTAAATCTTTATAAGCCAGGGCAAGAATCCTTTTCCCTTCTGATGCTAATTTGCGAAACACATTCTGTAATTCTTCTATTCTCTTTTTATCAAGAGTGATAATTTCTTGACCTACCTGCTCTTGCGTTATGAGTTCCAAAATCCTCTCGGGTGCTCATTTTATAAATGAACGAATGCCATCTTCTGTTTTTCTCACAATAGACATTCGTTTTCTATCACTATCAAATGGAAACTCTGTAACGAGAGGATAAGTATTTTCTAGGGTGGTTTTCTGAAATCAATTTTCTTCTGCATTTTCTATAAGCCCTATTTCTGTAGGGTCTCCGAATATCTTTTCAATCCCTGCTGCATCAGATCAATAACGAGCCTTGTTACACAGAGTCGATATGTGGAAAATAAGTGGATTTATTTTTTCTGGATTAAGTTCTGAATCTGAATAAATATCTACAACTTTCATTTCTGATTGTGTGAGTGTTCCTGTTTTATCAGTACAGATAACCGTCACACGTCAGAGTGTTTCAGATGCAGGAAGTTTTCGCACAAGAACATTTCTCTTCACAAGCCTCTTTGTAGCAAAAGCTAAACCAAGTGCTACCACAGCAGGCAAACCCTCAGGTATAGCAGATACTGCAAGGCTGACTGCTACAAGAAAAGAATCAGCAAAATGTCATCATTCAAAATAAAGAATTGCAACAATTATGAGACAAATAACTGTGATAAAGATAGCTATATTACGAGAGAAATCTTCGAGTTTTTGAGAAAAAGGATTTAGCTCTTCTTGTATTTCTCAAACCATGCCAGAAATATGTCCTAGTTCAGTATGGGCACCCGTTGTAACGACTATAGCCTGTCCAGAACCAGCTGCAACCGTAGTCCCCTGATAAATCATATTTGTCCTATCAGATAGAGGTACAGACGACCCAATAACGTGAACATTTTTTTCCTGAGGTACGCTTTCTCCCGTTAATATAGCTTGATTTACCCGAAGTCATCCAGAAATAATAACACGACAATCTGCAACTATTTTTTCACCTTCATCGATGAGGAGAATATCCCCCGGTACCACTTCTGTAGAAGGTATAACTTCCATCTTACCATTACGCAAAACTCGAGCATTTGGCGTCATAAGGTTCTTCAGGAGCTCCAAAGTTTTCTCTGTTTTATACTCTTGTAATACACCTATTACAGTATTTATGATAACTATAACTAATATGATAATAGCATCTGTAAAAGAATGTTCGAGTAGAGCAGCAAGTGCTGCTGCAATTATAAGAACGATTATAAGTGTTGATTTGAGTTGATCAAAAATCATTATCCATATACTTCGTCTTTTCGCTTTTGGCAGACTATTAGGTCAGAATTCTTTTAGTTTTAATGCTGCTTGTTTGGTGGAGAGTCATGTCTCCGGAGAAGTTCAGAAGTGTTTTTGCACTTCGCTGGATTCAAGTGTTTGGAATATCATATGTTACTATGCTATCACAAATGAACAAATTAATCAAAAATATGACCGTTATCTCTTTATTATGCTGAAAGTCTTTTTCTCATTTCACTCTTATATGCCTCAACTCATGGCTGATCAAATGGATTGACTCCTATCATAACACCAGAAAGAGCACATGCATACATCATAGTGTAGAGAAAATACCCCATAGATTCAGGTGATAGATTATCAAGAATCAGCATCATGCTGGGACACCCTCCATCATTGTGTGCTTTTGCAGTTGATTCGAGTGCTACGAGATTCATTTCATGGAGACTTCGTCATACAAGTAAATTTAGTCAATCAGATATTTCAGGCATTTCTGGTATCATAATTTTCGAAGATGAATCACGCACCCAAAGCATGGTTTCAAAGAAAAGTCTCCTTCCCTCTTGGACATATTGCCCTAGGGAATGAAGGTCTGTCGTATATGTCAATGTATCTGGATAGAGACCTATTCCGTCTTTACCATGACTCTCCCCCATGAGCTGTTTCCACCATTCTCCAATAAAATAAAGAGATGGTTCCGAGGTTATAAAAAGTTCTGAAACAAATCATGATTGTTCCAGCTCTACTCGTCTCTGAGCATACACATAAGTAGAGTGTTCAGGATTATTGAGTATATCTATCCGAGCTTTTCTAGAGCCTTCCACAAGTTGCTGAATGTCTACACCAGCAATTGCACAAGGCAATAGTCATACAGGGGTTAGAGCAGAATATCTACCTCCTATATTATCAGGAAGAATATAGGATTTATATCACTGTTTGTCAGTTTCAATGCGGAGCGTACCGTTTTTTTCATCAGTTATGGTAAAAATTCTTGTCCTGATTTCTTGCTCAGAATATTTAGAAAGTAAAAAATCTCGAACAAGACGATAGGAGATAGCTGTTTCCATCGTTGTTCCTGATTTAGAAACAACACAAGCCGAAACTCTCACATCTCTATATTTACTAAAGATTCTTTCATATTCTCGACCACTCAAGTGGTTACCTAGAAAAATAATCTCTATTCACCTTCAGTCGGATAGTGCTTCTATCAAGGCGCGAGCACCAAGGTAAGAACCTCCTATACCACAGACAATAAGAAGATCACTTTTTTCACGAATACCATCTGCATATAATTGCATTTCTGAGATTTTTTCATTGGTCGTCTCTTCAGGAAGATCTATCCAGCCCAAATAATCTGCTCATTTACATGTTTTATTTTGAAGTGACAGATGAGAGTCATTCAGAGAAATTTTAGGAACAAATTTCCTATCTTTTAAATAAGAATCAACATAGTCCGTTGTGATTGAAATCATTGACATAAATTTATTGAGGATAGGCCAGAGATATCTCTTCCTGAATAATTTTTGCAGTTTGGCCTATGATAGCAGGAAGTTTTTTTGCGTCATTTCATTGTGCAGATATACAGATAATATAGGGGTATTCCAAATAATAAACAATTCCACAATCATGTATTTGATGGACTAATTCGTCTGAATTACTATACACTCTTTCTCAGAATTTATTTGCTACAACTATAGCTGGCGACATTCACGAAGATATACCTTCATCAAAATCAGTTTGAGTCAAAAGATCCAAGGCAAATTCTGAAGACTGCGGTGAAAGATAATCTGCATTATAAAGTATGCGAAAAAAGGTAGAATATTCTTTGAGAGAAATAAAACCTTCTATATTCTTTTTTTCAGGAAGGATAATACCAAGCTCTGTGTGAACACGCAAGAGGTAAAGCGGGTCTATTTCTTCACGAAGAGCCATCGTCGCTTGTTCGCTAGATTTTGTCATCATCTCAATTAAGAGATTTTTAATAGAATATTGCTGATTTTCATCTAAAATATTCTGAGGCAAAAACATACCTTTTTTTTCTTCAAATGAAGGAACTGAAAGAGTTTTTTCTAGAATAGTAGGATTTTCTTCAGACCATTTGAGGTATGCTATAAATAACGGCATTTTTAAGAGCTCTATAGGTGAGAACACATCGTTTTCATGGATACCAAACCATGGTCAATTATCATCAAGATTTCTCACATACACTCAGAGAGAAATTTCTGGATTTGGCAGCTCAATATTTTCAAATATTTTTTTGACAGTATTGAGTTCAAATGGTATATACTTTCTCCTAATTGATTCTCCTGATAAATCTGGATTAATGAGAGAATATTTGTTCCGCGGCAAAAGATCTGAAGAATTATCGAACACTGATATAAGGCTCTGCGCAAATCAACCAACAAGAATACCAAAAACAATAAAAGCCAACCAAGTAAGACTTTTTCTATAACTTTTTTTCATAATTTAATATATTTAAATCTAATCTAATTATAGTAAGAGATGAATTTTTGAAAAACAAAAGATGATTATCGGTATTGACTCTCATGAGAAAAAGAGATTTATCTTTTTTTCCCAGGCATTTTTCGTATAATCGGCTCTATGCAAAAGAATAAAAAAATTATACTCGTTGGTGGTGGTACGGGCTGACATATCTTCCCTCTTGTAAACCTCGTTCATTTTCTCAGAAAATCTAATACAGACATACTCTTCCACTGGATTGGGGAAGCGAATAGCATAGAATCAAAGGTCACAACAGAAGAACAAATCCCCTTTTCCCCAATTATTTGCGGAAAACTTCGTCGATATTTCTCATTCCAGACACTTCTCGTACCATTTCAAGTTCTGATAGGAATATTCCAATCAGTGTTAATACTGATCCATGAAAAACCAAAGGCCATATTTTCAAAAGGTGGCTATGTATCACTCCCCATTGCTATAGCTGGATGGATACTGAGGATTCCAGTTTATCTCCACGAGTCAGACTCTATTTCTGGACTTGCCAATAGAATTGTCGGTCGGTTTGCTACGGGTATATTTTGCGCCTTCGATGAAGTTGATAATTATTTCAAAAAGTCCAAAATACTCTGACACGGATCGCTCCTTTCACAAGAAACTGCTGAAATCGCGAACTGAGATATAAGTCTCAATGCGCGAACTCAGACTCTGGTTTCATGTGGTTCTCAGGGGTCTGCAAGTATTTTTGATGCTATATTAGAACTACTCCCCATTTTTCCAGATGTTGATTTTCATATTATTCTTGGTGTGAAAAATCTAGACTATAGAACAAAATTTGAGAAATTTCCAAATGTAAAAATATTTGATTTCTTCTATAATCAAGGTGACTATCTCAGAATTGTTCAAAAATGTGATATAGCTATAGCTCGAAGTGGCTCGAGTATCTTTGAATTTGAAGCTTTTGGGCTTCATATGATACTCATTCCCCATCCATTTACAGGAAACAATCACCAGTATTGGAACGCGAAAGCCTTTGAGAAAAAAGGTCATGAAATTCTGGAACAGAAAAATATTAACGAATTAGAGGATATCCTCACAAAATATCAGACTTTTAAAAAATCATGAGAAAAAAGGGTGGTAGACATGTCTATTTTTGATACAATAGCTCAAACTCTTTTCCAATAAACTATGCAATCTTACATCAATCTCCTCCAACACATCATGGATAAAGGCGTCGACCGTGACGACCGAACTGGAACAGGCACTCGCAGTGTCTTTGGATACCAATTTCGATGCGATTTATCTGAAGGTTTCCCTCTCCTGACAACGAAGAAAGTCTTCACAAAAGGCATCATCCATGAACTCCTCTGGTTCCTCGCTGGTGATACGAATATCAAATACCTTGTCGATAATGATGTCCGCATCTGGAACGAATGGCCATTTCAGAACTTTCTCGAGAAAAATAATCTCGCAGAGAAATATCCGAAATACACACCTGAATGGGATGAACAACTGAAAAATTTCGTCGAAAATATAAAAACTGACAACGAATTCGCAAAAACCTGGGGTAATCTCGGCCCTGTCTATGGTTATCAATGGAGGAATTTTAACGGCGAAGAAATAGATCAAATCAAAAAAGTCATAGACACCTGCAAAAACAATCCAAATAGTCGTCGCAATCTCGTCGTCGCCTACAATCCAGCTCAAGCAGACAACATGGCGCTCCCGCCGTGTCATAGTCTCTTCCAATTCTACATTGCAAACAACAAACTCTCCTGTCAGCTCTACCAGCGCTCAGTAGATAGTTTCCTCGGACTTCCTTTCAATATCGCATCATATGCTCTCCTCGTTCATATGATAGCTCAGGTTTGCGATCTAGAAGTCGGTGATTTCGTCCATACTTCTGGTGATCTCCATATCTACCACAACCACTTCGACCAAGTAGCCGAACAGCTCTCTCGCACACCAAAGGCACTTCCACAGCTCAAGCTCAATCCAGCTGTAAAAGATATTTTTGCTTTCAAATTTGAAGATTTCGAAATCGTCGGCTACGATCCAGAACCAATGATAAAAGCTCCTATTGCTGTTTAAAACTATGAAATTCATCCTCGTCGCTGCAATGGCAAAAAACCGTGTTATCGGAAAAAACAATCAACTCCCCTGGGATCTTCCCGAGGAAATGGCTGATTTTCGAGCTTTTACACAAGGAAAGACAATACTTATGGGTCGTAAAACCTATGAAGGACTCGGACGAATCCTTCCAAAAAGAAGAAATATCATGCTCACTCGCGACCCATCGGCCGTAAAAATAGGAGATTTTCCAACAATTCAAAAAGAGAATAAGTGGCTCGTAGATGGTGGAGAAAAATGAAAAATAGAAATCTATACCTCGGTTGATGAAGTGGAGAAACATCTGAATGAAAACGAAGACCTTCTCGTACTCTGAGGCTCGGAAATATACCAGCTCTTTCTCGATAATCCACTTTCGGAAATTCGACTCTCAGAAATCTATGGAGAGTATGAGGGTGATACTTACTTCCCTGCTTTCGAAGACCTCTACGCTGAGTATTCTCGAGAACAAAAAGAATGATATGATCTCGTCTGGTACAAGAGAAAATAATATTTTATTTTTTCTAAAGGAAAAAACCATATAATCATCCTATGAAACAATTTCACCTCGAGATGCCAGACTGGAAAAACCTAGACTGGAAGAGTCCAATAACGACAGTATCTATTCTCTCGATTATTGGAGCAATACTCTACATGATATATCCGCAAATAATTATCTATGGAGGTATCTATAATTACCCTGTAGGATTTTTTGGCTTTATAGGTGAACTACTTCTTTATAGTTTTCTTCATGGAGGTTTTTGGCATGTTTTGAGCAATATCATATTTTTCCTCTTTATTGGAAGAATGATAGAGTACGCTCATGGCAAAGAATGGACATGGTGACTCTGGATATGGACAACACTTTTTGTAGGTATATTTCTCTACCAATTTTCTGAAAATCCAACGATAGGAGGGAGTGGCTTTGCGATGTCTCTCCTCGCGGTCTATGCCTATGATTTTTATATTCACAGAAAATACGAAGATCTCAAAGGGGCAATCTTGCTTATCGTCTTAAATCTTGCTCTCTGATTTGGAGCGAACATTAGCTTTATGGGGCATTTTTCTGGAGCTATAGCAGGCTTACTCTACGCTGCATACAGGAACAAGCATCCCCATCTCAAATTCCCAAGATTTAGATAATTCACTTTTCTCTCATCATCTGGAAAATATCATCTGTTCACTGTTCTACAGTCTTGTTATTGTAATCATAGATAACATCTGACCAATGTTTAAATATTTCATAGTATTCATCTTCCTTGAGTCGTTCTTCGGGTACTTCATTTATATCAGATCGATTTTTGAGTCGTTCAAGGAGTACGTCAGAATTCACATCAAGATAAATACTAAGAAATAAAACATTATTCTGAAAGCACCATTTTTTAAGGGCAACAACACCCATAATCTCAGATTGTACAATGCCAGTCTGAGTTGGTGCTGGCAATCCATAAAATGCACCATTAGATTTACGGAAATAAGATTCAATAATCTGATTATTCTTGAAGCGTCATTGAAAATCTTCCTCACTTACAAAAAAATATCCCTGCTCTCCTTCGTATCGAGGTTTTCTTGTTGTATAATTGCTCGTCTTTTCAAGCCCTAGAGAATCATTGAGAGCATTTACCAGAGTACTCTTCCCACTCCCTCCTCGACCATTTATGTGCAGTATGTAATCAACCATATTGAGATTATAAGAATTATAGTGAAAAATCTAGCACAAGGGGAAGGTGATCTGAGACCTCCACTTCCCTGATTTCACAAGAATTTACAAAAACATCTCTAGTAAAAATATGATCAATACCGAGTCAGATTCTATTTTTATCTATCTCAAAACAAGGGTGGATAGATCGAGTCAGTGTATTCGAGAAGTGACCCGACTGCTGTGTTAACTTTTCAGAAAGGGTTTTGATTGCCATACTCTCATTACGGATATTGAAATCTCCCGTCAAAACAAGAGGTGTATTATCAGTAGTCTCTAAATATTCGGCTATTCTCTCAGCATCTTGCCATATCTGAAGAGTTTCGAGACATTCATAGGAAACATGAAAGTGTGATGTGAGAAGTCGCATGACTCACTGTTCTGTCTGAATTTTTGTAACGAGAAAAGGAAGTGACCACTTCCAGGCATGGGGATATCTCTCATATTTTGGCTTATCAGAAAATGATATACTATTATTCGGTACTATCGTTGGTTTTTGTTCGCCAAAATATTGCTGACTCTCGACACTGAGAGAAAATCTACTCAATACAGCTGCTCCGAGAGAAATCCTACACTCTCCCATGTCCCGGAAAATAGTTGGGTGGAATACCTGATTCCAACTAAACCTCTGACATAGCTCTCATAAATAGTCTCTCTGAGCTCCACCCTCTGGGCCAAAAAAACTCCCATCTGTCGCTTCTACGAGAGAGAGGATATCTGGTTTTTCTGTTTCTAAAAAATCCACCAAAGCATCGAAATATTTAAATGATTCGACATTGAGGTGGATGATTTTCATAATTCTATTTTTACCCTCTCTTCCTCTCGTGTTCCTTGAGGAATTTCTTTCGGAGACGAACCTTCGTAGGAGTGATCTCTACATACTCATCAGAACCGACATAGTCGAGAGCATCTTCGAGAGTCATCACACGAGGTGGAGTGAGACGCATAGCCTCATCTGTACCAGATGCTCGCATATTTGTGAGTTGTTTGTTTTTTGTCACATTCACGATGAGGTCAGAACCCTTGAGATGTTCACCGACGATCATACCCTCGTAGACATCAGTCTGTGGTTCGATAAATATAGGACCTCGTTCCTGGAGATTGAAGAGTGAAAATGTCATAGCTGTACCGTCACCTGCTGAGATCATAGAGCCTACTTCTCGCTTGTTGATATCGCCAGCATATGGGGCATATTTCTCAAATGAACTCGCGAGGATACCCTCACCTCGAGTCATAGTTGTAAATTCTCGTCGGAAACCAAGGAGTCCACGAGTAGGAATGAAAAATTCAAGTGTTGTAAGGCCTCTTTCTGATTTCATATCCTGCATAATACCTCGTCGTTTACCCATTTGCTCAATAACTGATCCAGCTGATTCATCTGGTACATTGATGACACATTTCTCAAATGGTTCCATCTTCACACCATTTTCTTCATGAAAGATTACTTCTGGAGCACCAACCTGGAGTTCAAATCCTTCACGACGCATAGTTTCGATGAGTACTGCGAGATGGAGCTCACCTCGACCTGCAACGACAAATGACCCATCAGTCTTAACTTCTACCTTGAGACCGACATTCATCTCGAGTTCTTTATCGAGACGATCACGGATATGACGAGATGTCACATAATCCCCTTCCTTACCTGCAAATGGTGAATCATTCACGAAAAATTGCATCTTCAGTGTAGGTGGATCGATAGTGATTGGCGGAAGTGCCTCTGTTGCATCATCTGTGACAATAGTTTCTCCAACGAAGATATCAGGAATACCAGCAATAGAAACGAGGTCTCCTGCGATACCTTCTTGAATCTCGACTTTATTGAGTCCTCGAGAAGTGACGATTTTTGAGATTTTCCCTTTTCGTTTTACACCATCATTACCAATAACGATAACATTCGCACCATTTTTCACAACTCCATCAGCAATACGACCAATCCCCTGACGACCCATAAATGAATCATATGCGAGATTAGCAACCTGCATACGGAATGGTTTTGTAGCATCATTTTCTCGTGGTGTCACTTTCTCGAGAATCATATCAAAAAGTGGCTGAAGATCAGATGATTCATCTTCCACTTCCTTCTTTGCGATACCATCACGAGCAATAGTGTATACATGAGCAAAATCACACTGTTCATCAGTTGCACCGAGCTGGACGAAGAGATCAAAAACTGCATCGAGAACATAGGCAGGACGAGCAGTTGGTTTATCGATTTTATTGATGACAACGATAGGCTTGAGACCGAGCTCGAGAGATTTTCGGAGAACAAATCGCGTCTGAGGCATAGGACCTTCGTAGGCATCAACGAGGAGAAGGACTGAATCAGCCATTCGGAGAACTCGCTCTACCTCAGAACCAAAGTCAGCATGTCCTGGTGTATCCACGATATTGACCTGAGTATCCCCGATTTGGATAGCAGTATTTTTTGCGTAGATAGTGATACCTCGCTCTTTTTCTTGGTCATTAGAATCCATGACACAGATTTCGACATTCTGGTTATCACGAAAAGCTCCACCTTGTTTGAGGAGGGCATCGACGAGGGTAGTTTTACCATGATCGACGTGGGCAATGATGGCAATGGTGAGGTACTTCATAAAGAAAAATAAAGAATATGCTGGCATTGTAGAGATAATACTTGATTTGCAAGAAAAAATAATGTACACTACACATATATTTTAACATATTTCAATATGTGGTGAATTCATCCTACTCTCGAACAAGATGCAAGTGATCAAATAAAAAAATGAGAAGAAAGCGATAAAGTTATCCCTGAAAACTTATTTCAGCAGATTTTTACAGACTTACAGAGTCGAGTAAGAATGAAGTGACTCCTTCCGGAAGCATGTCCGAATGTCAGTGAATTGATACAAATCATGTCTACCAAACTTATGGAAAAAATACCTGGACAGACAACATGATTTCAAATTCCAGTAAGAAATTTCACAAGACAGTGAAACATGATTTTCGTTACATATGAAGTAATGCCTGGAAAATGATGAAGCATATGGCACTATAAAATATCCGATGACGAGCAGTCAGTAACCTTTGAACGAGAAGAAGAAACTCAAAGATGGATGTCTTAATTCAAAAATTCTCCACGAATGAAGAATTTAATACCCAAGTAATAAGCCGGATTCTGTATCTCGATATGAATCTCTCTGGGATCCTGATCGCTCGGGACCTCAAGCACTTGCCTTCTGCCGAAGCAGAGCCAACAAGCTTGCACAATCTAGGGTTTACCCGGATACCTCAGTCACCTGAGGTCCTCTCGGCGAGGAAAAGAACTGCCGAAACTTTTCACCTTGAGTCATACACCGTTTTCTTTTCCCGTGAAATGCATGACCTGTTTAGTCTCTGTGGCACTGGCCGTAGAAAATAGTCGCCCATTTCCCCGTAGCCGTTAGCTACTAGAATCGAGGAGTTTCCTCCTCACTGTGTCCGGACTTTCCTCAGTGGATTGCTCCACCGCACATATCTCCTTGGGTTTGTGTATTATGAGAGATTATCCTCTTTTTGCAAAACTTCCTGAACTATCTGATAAATTCTCTCCACTTGTTCAGCAATAGTCAGATGAGTCGTATCTATCTCATGGGCTCATTCTGGCTTTTGCAATGGGCCATCAAATCGCGTCATATCACGATCATCTCGTTCACAGATTTTCTTGAGTACTTCTTCTTCGGAAACAGCTTCTCATTTTGCTTGTAATTCCATCCAGCGTCGATGAGCGCGAACAGACGCATCAGCTGTGAGGTATATCTTTACTTGAGCATCTGGAAACCAAACAGTTCCAGTATCCCTCCCCTCGAGAACATAATTATCTTTTTTGATGATTTCCTGTCATTGATGAATCACGAGCTCTCTCGGATATTTCTGAGATGATAATTTCGAAGCAAAAACACTTGCCTCTACATTGCGTATCTTTCACTCATAGTCTTCACCATTCACTCTCACGCGATCTTCTGGAGAAAAATCCATCGAAATACCTGTGAGTTCTTTTTCTACATTCTCTACATTCAACCCCCTCTCATCCAAATACACCCCCAAAGCCCTGTAGAGAGCCCCCGAATCAAAATACTTAAATCACAATTTCTCAGCAAGTTTCTTTGCAGTCGTTCATTTACCACTTCCTGCGGGACCATCGATGGTTATAGTAATTGGCATATTATTCACAGATTCGAAATGATTCTATTTTGATACATTTCCTATCAACTATTTCCGCGTACATTCCTGAGAGCACGCCTGGTCAGTTATCATCAGGCGACATGAGTCATTTTTGGAGATCATCTACAAATCTATGCTTCACAGCTTCCCATTCAACACCGATGATACTCCTCCGAGCTCCTGCAAAACCGAGATCATTGATAAAACCAAGTCACCCCGGCCAGATATCAGCATCAGCAGTCTGTACATGAGTATGCGTTCCCCAGAGAAGAGATACACGACCATCGAGATAATTTGCCATAGCATACCCCTCAGAAGTCGTCTCTTTGTGAAAATCCACGAGAATTGCTTCATACTCAGACGGATTCACACCTCTTAATATGTGGTCAATTTTTTGATACGGATTTGAGCATGGTGTTTTATCACCCATAAATGCTGTTCCGATAAGATTGATAACGAGTACCTTTTTCTCTCAAAATACAAATTCCCTATGACCAACTCCTGGTACATCTTCACCCACGATATTATCGGGTCTGAGTTGATTTGAATTTTCCTGGTCGAGATACTCTCGGATATCTTCTTTTGAATCAAGTGTATGATTCCCTCCAGTAAATATATCAACACCCTGCTCATTGAGCCACTCTATCTGATTCATGCGTGGTCCCTTTCCATGAGTGATGTTTTCGTTGTTTGCGATGACGACATCAGGGCTATATTTGACACGCAAATCTGGAAGATATTTTGCCAATACCTTTCGTCCAACTTTTCAGTAAATGTCTCAAAAAATAAGGAACTTCATGGAGGAAGTATAAGAAAAATAACAAAGACACAAAAAAATCACTACCGAGGCAGTGATTTTAAATTATTGAATGGAGCAGACAATGGGACTCGAACCCACAACCTCCGCCATGGCAAGGCGGCGCTCTAGCCAATTGAGCTATGTCTGCATACCGATTTAGGATTGGAGCGGGGGGCCAGGTTCGAACTGGTACCTCCAAGGGTTGAAGCCTTAGTGCTCTCGCTCATTTAAGCTACCCCCGCACTCCTCTATCTGTACGAGGAGAGTATAGAAAATATTTTATGATTTCAAATCTTTCTCCACGATATATCCAAACTTCTTCTTTCCTACCTGTATGAGCTTCTTCTGATTATTCACCTGAATCATCATTTTAGGATCAGTCACTATTACTTCATCCACTTTTACACCGTTGGAACTGAGAGCATTACGAGCCTCGGTAGAATTCCCTACCATTCCAATCTCACGAATCAATGTTACAATCGGATATTCCCCTGCTGGATGTTCATAGAGCGTGATATCCTCATCTGCTGGTCGAGCTCCTCCAGCAATAGTTGATTCGAAATATTCTTCTGCGTGATTCACAGAATCTGCATCGTGATAGAGTCAAACTACCTCTCGAGCAAGTTTCTTCTTGATTTCACGAGGATGAATTCCTTTTTCTAAATCTTTTTTCACTTGTGCGATTTCTTCGATTTCGCAGGTCGTACAACTCTCGAAGTATGGAATAATCTGACTATCCGGTATTTCCATGATTTTTACGAACATATTATTGGCTAACATATCCAGAGAGATGTAGTTCCCTTTTGTTTTACTCATCTTCTCACCATCAGTTCCCATGATAAGTGGTGTGATGAGGATATCCTGTTTTTCCATCCCGTGTGCCTCCATGAGAGCGCGGCCTGCGAGGAGATTGAAATACTGATCATTTCCACCGAGCTCTACATCGCATGAGCCATATTTTCTAGCTATCGCGACACTATCATACCCCTGCATCATAGGATAGAGAAATTCCTGGAGACTAATTCTGACGCCAGATTTGAATCGTTTTGAGAAATTATCACGATCAAGCATTTCTGCGACTGAGAAATTCTTCGCGAGCTCCCCTACCCCACAGAAATTTACTGCATCGAGTCCTTCACTATTGTAGTAGACTTCTACTTTTTTGAGATCCAGAATTTTTCAGAAAAGAGAGAGATATTTCTCCGCATTTGCTCGAGTTTCCTCTCGTTTGAGCATAGGCCGCTCTGCATCTTTATCACTACTATCCCCCACCTGAGCTGTCGCATCACCGATGAGGATGATTATCTCGTGTCCGAGATTCTGAAATTCACGGAGCTTCAAAATAGGCACAGCATGACCGATGTGGACAATAGGTGCTGTCGGATCAATACCGAATTTGATACGAAGTGTTTTACCACTTTCGAGACGCTTGGTTAAACTTTTCTCATCGATAATTCGTGAGACTCATTTTTTGAGGAGATTTTCAAACTGTTTTTTCATAGATGCATTATGAGAAATATAGAAACTGAATCAAGTTAGTTTTTTGTGGATTCTTTGAGAATGCTTTGTATTTTTTGAACCTCTGGGCTCAGTTTGAGAGCATTTTGAAGCCTATGAATTTTTGCGAGATTTGTAGGAATGGATTTTTTCTCAAAAGAAAAAGATGTGCCACAACCACAGCGTGATTGGATTTTTTCAGAGACGAGATAGTATTTTCATTTTGCACGCGCGATTTGTGCCCCGTCGAGCAAAGAAACAGCTTCTGGCACAACCCAAAAAGTAATACCCTGAAAATTTTCAGATTGCATTCTCTCATCTGAAAACGCTCTTGGAGAAAGAGAAATCTTCGACCCAGCACAGCCAGCATGAACTATATCAATATTCACTTCTGTGATTCATTGAGCGAGAAAATCCGAGCAACTATGTCTATCGAGGCGTACGAACATAAAATATTGATAACACCATCTTACCAAAAAATGGGAAGAGTAAAGCCTATTATATCCTCTTGCTTATGGGCTTTTACCGATAGCATATACTCATATTTATTTCCTATAATCATTCATACCTCTTATGGCAAAAGTTCTTCTCAAAAAAAAGGTTTTTCCAGCATCTATACTGAGCACCTTGATACCAACCGTTATTGATAAAACTCCATCTGGAGAACGCGTCTACGATATCTATTCTCGCCTCCTCGAGGATCGTGTTATTTTCCTCGGAGAAGCTATCGATTCTATGGTGGCAAATACGATAATAGCACAACTTCTCTTTCTCGAAAAACAAGACGCAAAAGCTCCTATCACTATGTATATCAATAGTCCCGGCGGTCATGTAACTGCTGGTCTCGCTATATACGACACTATGCAATACATCAAGCCTGATGTCATCACAGTTGCCGTCGGTATGGCTGCAAGCATGGGTTCTGTTATTCTCGCTGGTGGCGCAAAATGAAAGAGATATGCACTCCCCCACACAGAGATCATGATTCATCAGCCTCTCGGTGGCGCAGAAGGTCAGGCAACAGAAATCAGACTCGCAGCGGAACATATACTCAAGACGGGTACAATTCTCTATAAAATTCTTGCAAAACACACAGGGCAACCAATCGAACAAATCGAAAAAGATTGTGATCGTGATAATTTCATGGACTCTAAACAGGCACTCAAGTATGGTCTCATTGATAAAATCATCAACAACGAGGTTTAATCCTTATTTTATTTCTTTTTATTCTTTTATGAAAAAGTATGTCATGGAGTTCGTTGGAACATTTCTCTTTGTTCTCTGTATTATTGGTATAGTATTCAATGTATCTGCTCTAGTCGCAGTACATATAGGCCTTGCTCTCACAGCACTGATCTACATGGGTGGAAGCATCTCAGGCGCACATTACAATCCTGCTGTTACCCTCTCAATACTTCTCAATAAAAAAATATCATCTCCTGATGCTCTTGGGTACATCATTGCTCAACTACTTTGAGCCATTTGTGCTTATTGAGTTATGACAAAATGACTCAATATCACTCTTCCTGAAGCTCTTCTCTCAAGTGACATGAAATCAATTTTTATTGCAGAACTCATCTTCACATTTGCACTTGCATCAGCAGTTCTCTATACAGCTGTGAATCCTAAAGTAGCAGGAAATAGCTACTTCGGACTAGCCATAGGCGCTACGGTTGCTATTGGAATAGTTGTTGTGGGGAAAATATCTGGTTGATTTTTCAATCCAGCAGTATTGCTCGGTATTGGGATGTTCTGAATCTCCCTCAAAACAGCCATGATTATACTAGCAGGACAGGTTATTGGAGCTTCATGAGCTGCATTTCTATACAAATATGTAGTCAGTAAATAATCATCATAGTTATTTCAAAAAAACTGATTCCAACTGGAATCAGTTTTTTTATGCGAAATACTTGTAATCAAGGGAAATATCTGGTATATTTTATGTATGGATACACCCCTATTTCCTTCTCAGACAGAAAAACACAATGCTATGATTAGCTATTGTTTCCTGGCTATTTTTATGCTCATATCGAGACAGGAACAATTTACAGGGAAATTTGTCAGGAGTCATGCACGGTATGCTACTATACTTCACATATGATTTCTCTTACTCATAATCACTCTCGCTCAGACACAGAGTTTTTCATCAGTAATCATCTATGACTTCACGTGGATACATGCAGTACTATTTATACTATTCTTTGGTCTTCTCGCCCTCCTAGGAAATGGCATATACAAAGCTCTAAAATGAGAAAAGCCACGCATTTCTCTCTCAGAATTTACTCTGAAAAATTTTGAGAAAGAATTCACGGATGAAATATCTATATCAAAAGACGAACAAACACCAATTATACTCTCACATATACCTTTTTTAGGTATATACCTCGCAGCAAAATATGGCTGAAAACTTTCTCAATGAGAAAAATTTGGAACATGGGTATGGATAACTGGAGTTGTATCTGTCTTTATAGATCCCAGCCTTACATTACTCATTGCTATAATATTATCTACCATGTTCTGGATAGTATATCAGGCTGTATGAAGCGCAAATACAGGAACAGTAAATCTCCTCGGAAACCACCTCTGGAGTGGTAGAGATGTACAAATATCTCTTCAAAATTGTATAGATTACGCTCGCGAAATATATAAACACGAACAAAAAATTCCATCGTGGACAGAAATAGAAGAGAAAAATCGAGGTAAATCATTTGAATACAAAAAGGATGGATTCTCACCTTTTCTCTACATACCGCTAGTCAATATAGCTATTATCATAAAAATATGGAAAAATAATGAATACAGAGTGCATATGATGCAGTGAGTTTTCATCACCGTATTATTTCTCTGGGGAATACTCTCAGGCACAACTGCATTTACAATGCTTATCCTGATCGCTGCATTCTGGTCATACACACAGGCAATACACAAGAGGGACACACATATACCAATAATAGGTAAATTTTCTGAGCTAGTACTTTGAGGGATAAAATTCTGGAAAGATAGAAGTAAATCAGAAAAAATTCATCTCCCAACAAATAAATAAATTATATGAATAAACTTGCACGAATAATCCTCGAATCCTATCTCTTTGAGAAAAAAACTCTCACAGTTACTGATATAGAAAAGATAGAACAACTCCCAAAAGAAAAATCACCAGTTTTCATCACAATAATGGATGGAGAAAATATTGTGGGAAGTACAGGAAGAGTTTATCCAAAACATGATACCATCGCAGAAGAACTCATAGATAACACAATACTCCTCGCAGAAGATCCACGATTCCAAGAATACAAAGATAATCCAGAAAAAACCAGAAAACTCCTCTATCGTGTTGATGTATTTCATGACGAAGACAGAAGGATTCTTCATCACCCTGACGAGCTCATCAGCGCGAGTGAGGGTATGATATTACTCTGTCAAAAACAAGAAAAGGTAGGAGTAATACTCCCCAATATGTTTAGCTCTCCTCTCGCAGGAGAAGAGGTCTATCATCGTATTATTAAAAAGATAAATCTAGATACAACACACCTAGGCAAATGAGATGTGATTCTCTATTGAGTAAAAACAGAGATTTACGAAGACGAAAAATAAAATAGAGAGATAAAAATCTGTTGCATTTTATGTTTTGCTTTTATAATCACCGTACAAATATATGGGTGTGTAGCTCAGTTGGTTAGAGCGCGTCTCTGATAAGGACGAGGTCCCTGGTTCAAATCCAGGCACACCCACCATTTTTCTTATATATGTCGGGAAGTGGCGCAATTGGCTAGCGCACCGCGTTTGGGACGCGGGGGTTGCAGGTTCGAGTCCTGTCTTCCCGACCATATTAAGGCCCCATCGTCTAACGGTTAGGACAGCTGGTTTTCATCCAGTAAACCGGAGTTCGACTCTCCGTGGGGTCACCAAAAAATAAATAACTCCTTTCTGGGAGTTTTTTTGACTCTACAGGACTTACCCATAGAATCGCCATGAATATTATAAGAATGGAGAGTTCGCATAGTGGTCTAGTGCGCACGCTTGGAA
>JAGOOR010000001.1:1667-36058 GCA_017992415.1 Candidatus Altimarinota bacterium | reverse complement strand
TCGAAGAGATGAAAAAGCACTACAAACCAGAAATTACAGAAGAAATGGTCGTCACGGAGATGAAAAAAGTATTTGCTCGCTATGCTGGTGATCCAGATTTTGAGAAACGACTCATCGAACTCGCAAAACCAGGAACAGAACACTTCAACGATATCAAGTCACGTCTCGAATACCGAGCCGTCATAGATAGATTCTTGAAGTAATACAATAAAAAACGACCCGTGAGGGTCGTTTTTTTATTAGTTAATTATTTGATGCCAATGTAGTACCGGTTTCGGCTGTCTCACTTTTCCAAGCGTAGCTTCCTTCATTTGATTCTTTTTTGTATTCGGCCATTATTTCTCGGTCTTTGTTTGCTTGAAAAACCACTATTCATCAATCAACACCTTTTTGGAACATGAGATCAGGAGATCAAGGGAGTTTATAATCCGTTCCTGTTTTTTTTGAATCTTGGCCTACTTGTCGTTCTATCCAAGTTCGCTGACTTCTATCTTGACCATCATCGACATCGGTAATTATAATATTATTCATTGTAGGCTTTTCCCCTACTGGCATTTTTATTCTATTTCATACGCCATCACGAGCATATTTAAAATCACTCTTTATGCCATATTCGTTAGGGTCAATGGGGGTGCCATCTTTTGGAACAATATCAGATTTTGCAAATAATTCAGGTCTTTCTCTCAGTTCATGGAACTGTTTGACAGTCAATTTCGCCAATTCAGGATGTGCTTGTAGAAGAGGGGTGATTTTTTCGTCAAGCTTTTTAATAGCTTTATTTCCATTGGCAGGTATTTGTCATGTATTGTAATCGTAACCTCTAGAGAGTTCTCATAATTCCATATCTTCCACTTTTTTATCATTTCAAAAACCAAGTTGAAAATCTTTATCAGAGCCGTAAGTTTTCAAAATGTTGTTTAAATCATACACATCAGCGCTGCTCTGTTCTCCTTCAGTTCTGTTTTTCTTCTCATCTTTTGTTTCAAATTCCCCTGTGCTAAAATTTAAGATTCCCCCATCTGATGATCTTTGCGCATATTTTTCCCCTGATTCAGTCTGTATGATAGTGAGGATAGTTCCATCCATAGTGCGGATGTCAGTATTTCAGCTATTCATCTTTTCCTCTAGATTTTTGTAGTATTCAGTTTTTTCTTTCTTTTCTCACTCTAATCGAGTTGTTTGATCATCTTTTGCCTCATATTCACCATTATCAAAATTTAGGATTTTTCAATCTGATGACCTTTGGAGATATTTTTCACCTGATTCAGTTTGTATTGTCGTCAGGATAGTTCCTTCTGCGTCACGCAGATCTCATTCTCATTTCTCCATTCTTTCTTTTAAGCCTTTGTAGTATTCAGTTTTTTCTTTCTTTTCTCACTCTAATCGAGTTGTTCGATCATCTTTTGTCTCAAATTCACCGGTCTTGGTATTGAGATATGATCATTTGTTGTCTCCATCAATTCATTCAAAAACTATCTCTCAGCCCGGTAATTGAGTAGTCTTGAGTTTAGTTCCCCCAAATTCATAGCCTTCTTGGTTGGCTCATACCATGCCGTCAGCTAATACTTCTTTTAAACTTGTGAGTTCTTTAGTCTCGTTTTCTTTTCCTTCTTTGTGTTTAGTTTCATAGAAATTTTGTAATTCTTGTTCCTCTACTCAGTGTGGTAGATCCTCAGCAACAAATGTTCAATCATTATTCTTATAATGATTTTCCATGAGTGTATTTTTTTCGTCATTCTTTTTTTCTGTTTCTTCTTTCCCTAAAGCATCAATTGACTGCAGGTCGGATACTATAGTAAAACTATTCTCTATATTAGGATCAGTTCCTGATGCTAGAGCGTTACCATCAATTCTTTCCAGCATCTCATTATAGGCCTTGATAGTATTATATCCTATAATTCCATCTTCTTTGACTTTCAACTGTCTCTGTATTGATTTGATGTTATCAAATGCAGATTGGCTTTGTTCCTTATCACTGAAATCAAGAATTTTATCAGCAAGTGGGTGTCCTTGGCCTTTGTAATGTTCTGCCCATGCCTTATTAGCCTGCATTACTTTTTCTGGATCTTTTCGTTGCTCTTCTTTGCTCATATCAACCCCAGACTTCTTTCGTATTTCAAGAACTTCTTGTTCGGTTGGTTTTTTTAACTCAGGATTCTCATCCTGAATAGGCTCAGCTCGTAACTCGGGAATTGTCATAATAAAGTAATTAAATTGATATTACTCTACTACTTTACCCTATGTTTTTTGAGATTGCAAATATTGGGATTCTTTACTTCTGTACCTGTATTTTGATGAGTTCGACAGCGTTTTTACCACGACGGAGGACAGTGACATCGTATTCACCATATTCGATAGTTTCTCCCGCGTGAGGTATATGACCAAAGATGCTATTCGTAAATCCAGAAATAGTCTCGTACTCGTGACTTTCTGGGAGCGGGTGAGGGAGGTAGTCATTCACATCAGCGATAGATGCCTCTGGGCGTATGACGTAGGTTCCTGGACGTTTTTCGATGACGAGAGCTTCTTCTGTGTCGTGCTCATCCTGTATTTCGCCCACGAGTTCTTCGACGATATCCTCGAGCGTGATGATGCCGGCAGTTTCTCCGTGTTCATTGGTCACGATAGCCATTTGGATATGCAGTCTCTGGAAATCTTTCAGTAGTTGTTCAATTTTCTGACTCTGAGGCGCGAAATGCGCTGGACGCATAAGCTTATGGAGGTCGACTGTCCCGTGTTCTTTGAGAGCTGGCAGGAAATCCTTCAAATAGACGACTCATACGATATTATCGAGACTATCGCGGTAGACAGGAATTCGAGAGTACCCCTCACGGACGATAGTGGCAAAATGAACATCGAAATCTTCCTCAATATCGAGAGCAAACATACGACTCCGAGGCACGTATATCTGTCTCACAGTTCTGTCATCAAATTCAAATACATTTTGGATGAGTTCGTTTGATGCTTCACCGATGACTCCACCTTCTTCCGATTCAGTGAGGAGCAGTTTTATCTCTTCTTCTGTATGGAGGTTGTGTCTCTGTTCTTCACTCATGCCGATGAGTTTCATCAGCCCACTGGAGCTGACCTGGAGGAGCCAGATAAATGGAGAAAATATGATATAAAATATCCTCAGTGGCCACGCGATCATGAGTGTGTATTTGAGAGGATTTTGTATAGCGATACACTTTGGTAACAGTTCACCGATGAGTATCTGTATAAAAGTCAGCAGAGCGAAAGCGAGAGGGAAGGCGAGAGTATCGACAATATTACTCTCAGGCGAGAGTCAAAATATACTAGCTCATCGGTAGATAAGGGCGCTCATAGCATCTTGACCAATCCATCAGAGGGCGAGACCAGCGCCAGTGATAGCGAGCTGTGTAGCTGAGAGGTATTTTTCGAGATGCTCTACTATATGCTTTGCGAGTTTTGCACTTTTGTGTCCTTCTTTTTCTTTCAGAGCCAGCTGTGATTGTCTCACTTTGACGAGCGCAAATTCGCTCGCTACAAAAAAAGCATTAAAGCCAATGAGAAGTATGGTGACGAGGAGCGCGGTACTGGGGTCAGGGGTCATAATAAGTCTATTATAGTGGAAAAACGAATAATGAAAAACGAATAATGAAAAATTGCTAATTCTCCACCGTCATAATGCTCAGCTCTTCCAGTATTGATGCAGTTTCTGCTACACTTGTGGTCATAGCAAGCTTCTTCCTAATTTCTCTGACTCATTCGAATCCGTGGAGATAATGTGTGAAATGTTTCCGAATCTCGAGGCATGCGCGGTTTTCTCATTTTGAACTGACCATATACTCCATATGCTTCTTCATGATGTTTATTCTTTCTTGCCAGGTAGGTTCATAATTTCCAGGCAAGAAACACCAAGGATTCCCGAGCGCACCACGAGCAATCATGAAACCACCAAGAGTGGATTCATTCGTCATTTTTCATTCGTCATTTTTCATTCAGATTCGTACAATGCCGTCTTCATAATTTTTACAATCTCCGTTTCCAAGAACCGGAATCTTTAACGCTCTTTGTAGTTCAAACATGGGCCCCCAGTCTGCGTTGCCGGTATATTCTTGCTTGTAGGTCCTGCCATGGACTGATATGAGGCTTGCGCCAGCCTGTTCGAGGGATTTTCCGAATTCTACGAGCTCTTCAGCGCCATTCCAGCCAAGACGGGTTTTAACTGTCACTGGAATTTTGAGATTCTCAGCGAGAATATTTACAATCTTCATCGCACGATCACGATCGACCATGAGTCCACTTCCGTATCAGCACTTCACTACTTTCTTCGCAGGACAACCCATATTGATATCCACGCCCTGTGCTCAGTATGACTCGATGATTTTACCTGCAGAGAGAAATACTTCGGGGGTGTTTCCAAATATCTGAAATACAAGAGGATGTTCAATGGGATTATGGGTGAGCACACGCTTTGCAAGAATAGGATTATGATGGAGCCCATCAGCACTATAAAATTCTGAAAATACTACGATGTCTGGAGCCACTGTTCGACAAGTTGCTCGGAAGGCACTATCACAGTATCCATCCATGGGTGCGAGTGCCACAATTGGGAGATTTTTTGATGTAAAGTCTGTAATCCAGGACACAATATGTAAGAGAAAAAATAAAAAATAAAAAAGAAAAAAGAAAAAAGGAGGATTAGTTTTTTACCACCTTCCTTCTCCAGATAAGAAATAAGACAAATACTCACTCCATTATAGCAAGAAAGACAGGATAGAGCAAGTTCGTCAGAGTAGGAGTGTTGACTGCTAGAGCAAAACTTACAAGCTGAAAGGTCCAGAGAATATAGGAGAAAAGTTTTTCCTCGTGAGGTTTCCTGTATGATTTCTTAAAGGTAAAATAAAAGGCGATAGCATCTATCATACAAACGAGGATAATTGCGGTAAGGTCGCTCTGAGTTATTTGCCACAGTATGATGCTTATCAGAGCTCACATAAGGAGGTATTTGTCTCTTCTTGTGAGGAGAGTTTCTCCATATTTGAGTGAGAGCCCAGCCAATGTGAGATTGCATCATGCCATCAATCATGATATGAGGATAGACCAGCCTGCATCATTGGTTATCTGAACGATAGTGACAATGGATCACAGTATTCCCCAGAGGAGCCATGTGTAGAGATGCGGTTTTGTTTTTCCACGAAATATACTCCAGAGATAGGTGCTGAAAGCAAAAATCTGAAAGGCGACTCAGAGAAGAGAAAAAAATAAATGCATAAATATCACCTGGAGTGTATTGATTTCTCTCTTTTTACAAAAATTGATATAATGCTCCCATGAAAACTTTTGTCCTCTTTGGTTCCACAGGTGATCTCGCAACTCGATATGTCCTGCCTGCACTCGGCACCCTGCTTCAAAAATGAATCTATGATAACCTCATCTGTGTCGGTCGTCGTGACTGGACGCGTGATGATTTCCGTAATTTTCTCGCGCCATATTCCGATCTCCTCAACCACACAGAAACTATTTCATATATTCGCCTAGATATTGAGATGGGTGATTATTCAGTATTGAAGGATGAGATTATTCACATAAAAGGGCTCGAAGGTGAAATAACCTATCACCTCTGCTTAAGTCCTGAATATTTTGTTTCTGTTGCGAAAGGACTCGCTTCAGTATGACTCAATACAGAAAATTCTGTGATTATGATAGAAAAACCTTTCTGACATGATCTCAAAACGGCGATAGAACTCAATCTCGAACTTCAGCATGTTTTTCATGAAAACCAGATATATCGTGTTGATCATTATCTCGGTAAGAATTTTGTTCGTGAAATGATGGAGTATCGTCTTGCACAATGAGAAAATTGGTACAGTAAGAGAATTTCACAGATAGATATTATGGCGAGAGAGACCTTGACGATTGAGGACAGGGGAGAATATTATGACCGCAGTGGTGTTACCAGAGATTTCCTCCAAAACCATCTCTTACAAGTTCTTGCTCTTGCGACCATGAGGACTCCACACTCAGGAGATCAGGAAGATATCAGAGATAGAATATTTCAATCTATTAGCTCTGTTGCGCCGCTCCTCCTCGATCCGCGTCATGATATAGTGATAGGCCAGTATCGTGGATACAGAGAAGTGCCAGGAGTTTTACCAGATTCCCGTACAGAGACCTATATTAAAACAACTCTCACTCTAGATGATTCCCATTGGATGGATACAGATGTTGTTCTCGAAACAGGGAAGGCGCTTGATCGAAAAGAGAGCTCTGTGCGTTTCGTTTTCCGTGATGGAAGTGAAAAAATATTTGCAGAAACTCCTGAGAATAAAAATAATGCCTATGAGAGACTTATAGAAAATGCCCTCAACCGTGATGCATCATCTTTTGTACGGTGGGACAGTGTCCGTGCTGCTTGGCAAGTTGTCGACGAGCTCCTTCATTGCACGGATAATTGTCCGCTTTTGCAGATATATGAGCCAGGAGAGGTCCCAAAAAAATAATTATGAAAATAACTCACTCCTATTCAGAAATCGCTGATTGGTTCTTTGGAACTCTTTCTTCCGTCCTTGAAAACAAAAATAGTGTCACAGTTGGGCTCGGAGGAGGGAGTTCATTTGATTCATGGTACTGACAATTAATGACGAATGAAGAATGAAGAATGACGAATGAAGAGCTGCTCAAGAAAATTCGCTGGTGCATGACTGATGAGCGCGTGAATTGTGATATCTCTGAGCGAAATGATGAACATATTGGGGAGGTATTTATCAAGCCTCTTTTTGAGAAATATGGAATTCCAGAAGAAAATTTTATTCGTCCTACTCTAGACAGTGGAGGCACAGAATATATGGAGAGAGTTGGAGATATAGATATAGCATTTTTTGGTATGGGACCAGATGGGCATACCGCTTCACTTTTTCCCAATCACCCAGCACTTCAGTCGGAAGAGCTATGATTTATAAAAATTAATAACGCTCCAAAACTTCCACCAGAGAGAATTTCACTTTCTCCGAAAGCAATTCAGTCATTGCAGCATGTTTGTCTCTTTGCCGTTGGAGACTCAAAAAAAGAAGCTCTTGCGAACTTCCTCGATGTAGGGGTTAGTGTAGGTGACTGTCCTGTGAAACTCTTGAGACCGGAAATAGTTCTTGACCTGACTCGCTAGATTCCACCTCGCGTCTTTGATAATCTCAGACTTGGCTGGAATGACGGGTTCTAAAATTCTCCCGTTCCTTCTGTTGTGAGCTGTTCTATACCATCGGTCATAAAGAGTGATACTTCTGTGAGATTAATTGATCGTACTTCTGGTAAAATTGGGGACATAGCCCAAGTGATAATTGTATCTCCTTTTCGTATATTTTGTGGTTGTCAGAAGGTGAGAGATACTTTTTTTGAAAATCATTCTTCTGTGATTGCTATTTTCCCAAGAGGGGAAGTAGGATTCGCGAGCAGGAGAGATGTGTCATCATAACTGAGTGTTCCCTCGATTTTTGTGACATTTGTAGCCGTCACATTTACTTTAAAGCTGAGATTTTCTTCACTCGCCACGAGATGTGCCTCGGCATGACTCGTCGTATCACTTTCGATTATGGCACTCTGTAGACGATGACCTGAATCAGTAAAAAGCACCATATGGACTCATACTGCACAGAGTACACCGAGGAGGAGAGTAGGGATTTTTTTTATTCTTTGTTTCATGTTTTTATTATGATGCTTCATACACTATCCCGAACTTCATTGATTACCTCATCTGTAGCAAGCTGTAGATAAATTTTTACTGTACCATCTGTACCATAATCAACCTTAAATTCTCTAGAATCGGTGGCATAAAAGCTGAATTCAGTGTAGTTTAATCTTGTTCCTTCTTCCCCTATGAAGAATTCTAGTTTTGATTCATCTGCACTGGCAAGTATATCTATAATATCATAATAATTCTTGGTAGGCGTTGACTGATCATTATCTGCGTCATGAGTTGAAATATTTCACATAAATAATTATTTAAAAAGTGATGGATTTGTTTCTGTCTGGTTCTGGCAATCTTCACAGAGTTCTTCCTCAGCGGCGATGATGTAGCCACATCTTTTACAGGTAGTGAAGTTGTAAATTGCCGTATTTCTAGGGGCAGTTGTATTCATAGTATCCTTATGATACCATGTTTTTTTTGAGAATACAAATTTTGAATAAAAATTTTTCTCACTATGATAGCCCCATGCGTACGATACTCCTCGACATTGCTCCCAAAGATTCTTCCCTCCTCGCCTGATATAGTCTCGATGATAGAATAGCCGAACTCCAAAAACTCGTCTCAACCTATCAGTGAGTGGTTGTTTTACAGACTCTTCAGAAACGAGATGAGCCAGATTATAGAACTTATGTCGGGAAAGGTAAGCTCGAGGAAATTCTTGACCTCTCAGACGCTCTCCAGGTGGATACAATTATCATCTGAAATATCCTCAAAGCTCGCCAGATTTATGCCATCGTCCAAGAAATAGAAAAACGAAAAATGAAACTTCAAGTGTGGGATAGGGTTGATCTGATTCTCAAAATATTCCAGCGACATGCCAAGACTCCAGAGGCGAAACTTCAGATCCAGCTTGCATCCCTCAAGCATATGGGGCCCAGGATATTTGGCATGGGCATGGAGCTCGATAGACAGGGGGGTGGAGGTGGTGCCGCGAATAAGGGTATAGGTGAGACAAATACTGAGATAATGAGGCGACATCTCCGTGAAATGGAGAGGAAAACAAAAGAAAAAATCGATCACTACAGAAAAGTTCGAGTCCAAAATAGGAATTCCCGCAAGCGGATGAATGCTGTCACTATCGGTATCGTGGGTTACACAAATGCGGGAAAGTCGACTCTCATGAACGCTCTGACAGACAAATGAGTGTACGAAAAAGACGAGCTCTTTGCAACGCTTGGCACGACCGTCGGTAGACTTAAGCTTCCACAAAATGCCTACATAGATGAAGCAGGGAAATTCACTGCCCGTCCAGATATACTCATCTATGATACAATTGGATTTATTCGTGATCTCCCTCCTGAACTCATTAATGCATTTTCGAGCACTCTCGAAGAATCTCTCTCTTGTGATATCCTTCTACAAGTTGTCGACGCCGGCGATTTACATATTGCAGATAGGATTTCCGTCACGGATGATATTCTCTCTCGTATCGGTGCTGCACAACCCAGACACTATATATTTAACCAGATAGATCGTTGTACTCCTGCACAGATTCGGAAACTTAAAACCACCTACAAAAACCTCAAACCTATCTTTGTCTCAGCAAAAACAGGAGAGGGTGTAGAAGAGTTGAAGAAAAAGCTTTCTAGAACTATGTAGTTCAAGCTATTATTCGCTTCACATAGATTGCTACTCATCTGGTATGGAGAAATACGCCATTTTCGAGATTGTGAAGTATTTCTTCAGTTGTTGTTGGTTTTCAGCCAGTAATACCATTAGTCATAGCAATTCGACGAGCTATTCTGAGTATTTTTTCAATCCTATCACTTCTGTCTCAAGGGGTTTTGTACTGACTCATGATCTTATCAAGAGTTTGAGAAAAATCACATTCGGAATCGTTGAGAATACGAGATGCTTCTAGGAAATCTTCTTGGGTACAGGGAATATCGCCAATAGTTTCTAATCTGTCAAATTGGAGCTCGGTCATGAGTGGAAAAGTAAGTGAATAAAAGTGAAAGTTTTCCTGATAATTATTTTTTTATTGTCAAATATACTTGTCCCTGTTTCTTCTCGAGTTTCATTTTCTTTATTTCTTTTTTACCACCTGTTCTCGTCGAGAGGAATCTATCAAGTTCTGTGATGAGCGAAGTGGAGAGGCCGTGTGTGGAGCCATTTGAGACTTCGTAGAGACATCGCAGGAGCTCGTGCTGGAATCCGAGAGGGAGCTCGTGATACCAGTCGAGTGTGAAACTCTTCTCGTCGAGTACTTCACGGAAAAAAACATCAAAACTCATCTTCAATTCTCGAGCTGATTGACTGAGTCTTGTGAGAGATTTTGACACTTCTGGGTTTATCTCTTGTAGCTTTGGCAATACTTCATGGCGGAGCATATTGCGGGGAATTGTTATATCATCGTTGGTCTCGTCGTGCCCGTAGGATATTTTCTTCTTTTTTGCATATTCGAGGATATCGGATTTTGCCAGAGAGATGAGCGGTCGAGTGTATTTTTCAGTAGATCATTCGATGCCCACGAGCCCTGTGATGCCCGTACCCTTTGTTATCCTGTAGAGTATAGTCTCGGCCTGGTCGTCACTATGGTGAGCAGTAGCTATGAGGTCTGCACTATATTTTTCCCTTATTTTCTCCAACCATTTTTTCCGGATATTTCTCGCACATTCTTCGATGGTTGTTTTTGTTTTTTTTGCTTCTTTTTTGATATCTGCCTGGAGGACCTCGAGAGTGAGTGTATGTTTTTTGCAGTAGCTTGCTACGATGCCTTCATCACGGTCAGAGGTAGGACGGAGATGGTGATTGATATGAGCGACGATAATATCATATTTATTTTCTCGTAATATATCGAGCAGAACCATAGAATCTGGACCACCAGAACAGGCGACGATTATTTTTTTTCCCTCTAAGTATTCTAGATTTTGGGTGATTTTTTTCAGAAAAGTGGTTTTTTTTATTTTTGACATGGGATTATTGTATCGATATTTTTGCAAAGCGAAGAGGAATAGGGTAGACTGTCTCTATGACCGAGGTGACACAAAACATTGAAAAGCTGACACAAATCCTCAAACAGGAGAAAACTGGTACAAGTGCATACTTCCCAGAATTTCATCATGTTCTCGATGAAATACGACTCGCTCTAGATAAACAAGATTCTGATTGAGCCCTCAACGCCATTGTAAAATGAGCCCTAGAATTGAGAGCTTCAGATATCCATCTCGAGCTCCAGGAGGTAGATGCTCAGATTCGTTTCCGTATTGATGGGGACCTCGCTACAGTTGGTACGCTCAAAGCAAAAGAACATGCACTAATCGTTGAACGAATGAAATACAGATCAAACCTCAAACTCAATATTCACGATGTGCCACAGGATGGAAAGTTTCGTTTTTGAAAAGAGTGAAAAGACGCACAGATAGATATTCGTGTCTCTGTGATGCCGACTCGTTATGGAGAAAGTATTGTCTGCCGTGTTCTCGACTCTTCATCGAATGTTATCAATTTTGATGGTCTCGGAATCATAGGACCTCAAAAAGATATCATCCTGCAGACTCTCAAGAAAAAACAAGGTATGATACTCGTTACAGGGCCTACTGGTTCGGGTAAAACGACAACACTTTACACGATGATAGATACCCTGAAACAGCCAGAAGATAAAATCATTACTCTAGAAGATCCAATAGAATACCAGATACCAGGAATACTTCAGTCAGAGATAAATGAGCGAGCGGGATATACTTTTGCCCTAGGAGTTCGTTCTATCCTCCGTCATGACCCAGATATTATCATGATAGGGGAAATACGGGATATAGATACTGCTAATACTGCTGTTCAGGCAGCACTTACAGGGCATCTCGTGCTTTCCACACTCCACACTAAAAGCGCTTTTGAAACTCTTGAACGATTAGAAAATATGGGAGTGGGGACATTTGATGTTGCAGCATCACTCGATGTGATCATCTCGCAGCGGCTGGTGCGACGAGTATGTAGGCACTGTGCTACAAAAGATGCGCCAAAAATACTCCCATGAGATGATAAGCTTTTGACTCAGTATGGTGCAACAGAATCGCTCGCACAGCATGGTGCTGGATGTGATGAGTGTGGAAACACAGGATATAGTGGTCGAATGGGTATATATGAAGTATTTCAGGTTACTGACGAGATACGAGAGGCTATTCGTACAGGGAAAAATGATACAGAAATCAAAAATCTTGCCCTCAAATGAGGCTTTCTCTCAATTACAGATGATGCCCGAGCAAAAGTATTACTCGGTATGACAACAACGGAAGAGTGTGAGAAAAATGGTATTCTGTAGACATAGTTTATAAAATATTATTTCTCTTATTTTTATTTTTTGTCATCTAGGATAGTAGCCTTTATTCCTTGAATTGCACTAAAGATGAGTATCTTTTAGATATTATTTATATTACAATTTTCTAGTATGGCTGAACCTAAAAAAAAGACCACAACAGCAAAAAAGGCGTCATCGACTACTAAAAAAACAACTACCAAGAAGTCTCCAGTAAAGAAAACTAGCACTGCAGCCAAAAAAACAGTTACTAAAAAAACTACCACAATACCTGTAGCCTCAGCTCCTGCAGTGAAATCTGTGTCAAAAAAGACAGCTCCAAAAAAGTCTCCAGCAAAGAAAAAACTACCAGCAAAAACTGCTCCAGTTAAGTTATCAGAGAAAGCTATACCTACGACTTTCATAAAAGAAGCACTTCCTAAAACAATTTCCTCAAAGAAGAGTGTTGCAGATATGAGTATGTTTGCAACAATGCTCGCAGTTTTTGTCGTAGGGCTCGTAGTCCTTGCAGGATATATATACTCTAGACAGGCTCGTATGATGAATGAAGCCCCCTCATTAACACCAGTGGTGAGCGAACCTCAGCAAATCAAGATATCATCTTCTGTTATCCTGACGCCAGAAATTATGTCAGCCCTTGAGGATCTCGTAGCACAGATTGCTATTGCTCCTGATGAGGTTCTTCTCGATGTTAGTGTAATTAACGATGTAGATTCTGTAAAAACAGAATCTCCTGATTTCTTCCTCAATGCCCAGAGCGGAGATATGGTTTTTGGATTCCAAAGTACAGATGTTCTTTTCCGACCGAGTACAAAGGAGATTATCACAACAGGACCATCTTCAAAACGGTTGTAAGTTGCTCTTGTTATCGAAAAAGAGTCGCCTTGGTGACTCTTTTTTTATTCAAAAAATGCGATAAGACTCATTCAGATGACACCTCCGACAAAGAGGAGGACTGTGATGTATTTCATGCTGCGACTTGACTGAGCGTGTATCATGGGCAGTAACTCTACAGTAGAGACATAGAGGAGTGAGCCGCCAGCGAGTGCACTTGAGAGAGCCATGAGTGTAGGGGAGAGGTGTCCTATAATTGGTCCAGAAATAACGAAACCTATCGATGCTGCAAGTCAGAAGAGGATGATGAGTATTATCTGCGTTTTTTTCTGAAAGAGTGAATCTCTCATCATGGATGCGACTGAGAGAGAAACCGGTATCTGATGAATAGCAACTCCAGAGAGTATGCTGAGTCCAAGGGTGTTATCCATAGCAAACCCAGTGCGTATACTCAGTCCGTCAAAAAGTGTATGGATAAAAATTGCGATCCATGCGACGATAACGACATGATTGTAGTGTTCATGTGGGTCTTCATGCGAATGATCATGATGACTATGATCGTGTGAGTGTGGCGTGAGTATTTCCTCGAGGAGATAGATTATGAGAAATCCTATAATAAAGGCATAAATAGAATATTGACTCACCTCGAGAGTTTCAGGAAGGATATGTACAAGTGAGACAGAAAACATCGTACCAGCGCCGAGAGCGATGAGGAGGTGGAGAATTTTCTGATTAATTTTTTCAAAGAAATAGAGCACAATTCCAACAGAAGAAATCACGAAAAGTCCAAGAATAATATAGAGAGAAGACATATAGAGAAAGATTAATAATTATTTTTTTGAACAAGATTTACAAGTACCCATTATTTCCAATATGTGCTCTTCACATTGGAAATCGTGATGATGAATACAGTGATGAGGTGAGAGAAATTCTTCCACGGAATCACATTTTCTGCAGATGAGAAATCCGTGATCTTGATTTGCTTCATGGCACTGGCAGGCACTCCATTTGCTCAGAGAGGGGATATGATGAACGAGTTTTTGTTCCTTTAAAAAGTCTAAAACACGGTAGACTGTAACGGTATTTATGGAGAGTTTTTCGCCAATTTCATAGGGGGTGAATGCACTCTGATTGTTTTCCAAAAATGTGAGTATTTCTTGTCTTGTTTTTGTTTGTCTCATGTGAGGTATTGTAGTAACAACATTTTAAATGCAACTTTATTGCATTTATATAGAATTGTAATTCTCTATTGTTATATACAATCTCACGATGAAAACAACAAATCTCACCAATCCAAAACGAGCGATTTTCCTCACAATAGCTCTCGACCTCATCGGGTTGACAATTATATTCCCAATTCTCCCCGGGTTTATAGATCGTTACGGTATATCTGAGATGATGGTTGGTGTGATAGGGGCTACCTATGCACTATGTAGTTTTATTTCAGCTCCATACCTTGGACGATTGTCTGATAAATTTGGACGGAGAAATATACTGCTGACGAGTGTAGCCGGTTCTGCTGTTGGCTGGATTATTACAGCTTTTGCTCCGACTGTTTGGTGGGTACTTTTATGACGCATAATTGATGGAGTCACAGCCTGAAATATAACTATTGCTCAGTCTGTACTTTCTGATATTTCAAAAGATCAAAAAGAACGAACTAAATATTTTGGAATGTTTGGCATGATGTTTGGCATGGCTATGATTGTTGGACCTCTTCTTGGGTGATTTCTCGTTCAATTTGGTTTTTATGTTCCATTTTTAGTATCTGGTATTTTTTCTGTGATAAATGCTTTCATGATTTATTTTTCACTTCCAGAGACACATGTACCTCGTGTATGACAACACGAACCACAGAAATGATTTGCAGTATTTCGAGCACTTTTCGGGAGTAGAATCTCTCTCTATCTCTGGTTATTTTTTACCGTGGGGCTTGGTGCAGGTATTTATCGTCATTCTTTTGGTCTTTATATGTACAGCTTTTATCATCTTGATGCAAAACATATTAGTTACATATTAGCGTTTGTTGGTTTATTTATGGCCTTTTGTCAGGGATACCTCCTTTCTCATTTTTGGCTTAAAAAGTTTAAGCCAGCACAGATACTTTTTATGAGTTTGCTTGCCTCGAGCATACTCTTTACGATAGTTGCGACTTACGACCAAAGTCCTAATCCGAGTATTTTTGTATGGTTATTCTTTGAAATATGCATGGTATTTTTCACTATTGCTATGTGGCCTGTATTACAATCAGAATGAATGACACATGCTGACCCCGAAAGACGAGGAGAAACAAATGGTTATTTTAGTTCTTTATGAAATCTAACAGCTATTATCGGACCCCTTGTTGGTGCGTGGATGATAGGTATACATATTTCACCTCTCTGGCCTGCCGCTGTTGGAAGTTTTATGAGCTTGCTTTGGTTCTTGGCTTACAGAAAGAGATTTTAGTGTTCTTTTGTTAGGAGAGAATTGAGTTTTTGTTGAAATGATATGAGACTGAACTCAGCTGCACGGTTGAGGCAAGCTAGAGATAAATTGTTGAGACTGGTGATTTTTTTCACAGCCTCTCTGATATTTATTGTTTCACAAAGCGGATTAATGAGTATACCTGTTTCTCCATCAATAATACTCTCCCGGAGACCACCATCATTTACTCCGATGACTGGTGTTCCGCACGCCATAGACTCGACAGGACTCATGCCAAAATCTTCATCCACAGGAATATAAATAGTAGCCTTTGCTCCGCGTATAAGTTCTCGCAATTCTATATCAGAAGGAGATTCACGCATCTCTATATTTTCATATCATTCGACCATTTTTATGATGTTTTGTTTTTCGGGGTCATTTTTTCCATAAGTCACTATGAGACGCTCTTCTGACATATCCTGAAATGTGGAGACAATACGATCAACTCTTTTGATAGATGAAAGTCGAGCAAAGGAGAGAAAATAGCCTTTTTCTTGTTCTGTGTCTGCAGGGCAGAAAAATTCAGTGTCAACAGGGGGATAAAGTATTTCTGCATCACGATGAGTAAAAGCCTTGATCCTCTTCTGTGTGTTTATCGAATTAGTGAGGAGATGATCTATTTTTGAGAGATCTCTGAGATATGATTTCCTGAATACGGCTGTCATTATCCGGTAAGGATAGAGTATGATTTTCGGAACTTTTTGTTCATACTGTTCTCTCTGATCAAAGAGATATCGTGGGATAGTGTGGCAATAGTAGAGAACTTTTTTTCATTCAAAATGACGCCGAGAAGAGAGACAATCACCACTGAGTACTATGGTATCATATTTATCCTTGAGTTTCCTAGCATTGATGCTAAAAGCCCACTTGAGGCCAAAATGTCGGAGTCCATTTTTGAATATAAAAGCCATCTTCCTCGGCATCCAAGTAAATTCATGGAGGAAAAATCGCGGCATGAGCGTTATCATGGCTCATTTGAAGCCTTGTTCACGCAAATTGTAGCTCCCTTCACTAAAAAATCCGGAGGCTATATCGGCCTCCAATACATTCGCTATCATAAGGACAAGACGCTCTCATCCACCCTTATAGAGAAAAGTATCATGGAGAACGAGTGTTTTTGACATGAAAAGATGATATAATCTTTGCTTTTTTTGCAAATCTATGGCAATATTTGACCATGCAGTACAAGATTCCTATCCAGATAGAAAACGAAGATACCATTATTTTTGACCTCAGCCTGCGTCAAATGGGGATTATCATTGTCTGAGTGATACTTGCTTTCGGCCTTTTTAACAAATTTCAGGGCGCTATTCCCAATACTCCACTTTTTATCGTCTGTGTCATCATTGTGGGGATTTTCTTTATTGTAGCAAAATTTCGGACACACGAGATGACTTTTCTCCCGTTTGTGCTCAATATGGCTCGTTATAAGATAAATGGAAATGGTAATAATGGGCAAGGAAGGGTGTGGATACGAGGTGTGGATAGTTATTCTCCACTAGAAATAGGCTATGTACAGCCAGATGATGAAGTGAAAAACAGTGTCAAGCATGAAAAGAACACTGCTAAACTTGCAGAAAATCTCAAGAAAATATAAACTATTCCTATGAAGAACCCTCTCGACATATTCCTCAAGAAGAACCAAAAAGATACTACACCTAAAAAAGTCGTAGATAAAAAGCCTATTGAGATAAAACCAGGCAAGGACACGACTCTCAAGTCTGTAAAGCCCAAAAAATCAACACACCAAGATGATTCGACTCAGAGATACCTCCCCTTTTCAGAGATTCGCGACAATATTGTCATCATGAAGGATGGTTCTGCACGAATAGTGCTCAAGGTAGAAGCAGTAAACTTTCTCCTCAAGTCGGAGCAAGAGCAGGATGCGATTATCTACTCTTTTCAGCATTTTCTGAATTCTCTCCAGTTTCCAATCCAGATACTCATCCGTTCACTCAAGGTGGATATAGAGTGATATCTCAATCGACTCAAATCTCTGACAGCAGGTCAGAAAAATCCTCTTCTCAAGGATCAATCAGAACGATATATAGAGTTTCTCACCAATCTCGTCAATGTGGCTCAGATTATGAAAAAGGAATTCTATGTTATCGTACCTCATGATGAAGTCGATAATCAGAGCGTAAATCCTCGTGGTATGTTCCAGATTGTGAAGAGTTTTTTTGCCGGAGTGAGTCAGACTGTTACCTATGAAGAAACTCGTCGTAATCTAGCACGTGTGATGTATCTCAAGAAACGACTCACAGAAAAGGCTACCATGGTGAAATGAAGTCTCGAATTTGTCGGTCTCAAATCACAAATTCTCAACAAAGACCAACTCATCGAACTCATGATCAGTTACTACGATCCAAAAGTGAACTCAGTTGCGAAAGTCCTCGATAAGGACGCTCACTACGACTTGGTAGGGTAAGGATTAGTTTCCAGCCCTCACCACCGGAAATCTCCGACAGAATGTCCTCACTTCCTCACGAAGTGCTTTGAGTACTTCTTCATTATCAGCATTTTTGAGAGCTCGGTCGATGAAGTCGCCGATTTGTTCTGCATCCGCCTCACGGATACCACGAGTGGTCATCGCCGGGAGACCGAGACGGAGACCTGATGGTCGGAATGGAGGATTTGGATCGTCGGGAATGGTTGATTTTGAAGTAGAGATACCGATTGCATCCAATGTGTGTTCTGATTTTTTACCATCCATGTCTGTGCCAGAGAAATCAATCACGATGATATTGTTATCGGTTCCGCCAGTCACGAGCTTATATCCACGAGAGACGAGGAGCTCTGCGAGAGCGTGATTATTTTTCAAGACTCTTGTGCCATACTCACAGAATTCATCCGTGTCGGCTTCATGGAGGGCGACAGCAATAGCAGCGACTTGATTCATATGAGGTCCACCTTGGACACCAGGAAAGACTGAACGGTCGATAAGTGTTGGGATATTTTCGATAGTTTTTTCTGGAGCCTTGAGAGGATTACTCACGATGCCTTTACTGAGAATGAGTGCACCACGAGGTCCACGGAGTGTCTTGTGTGTTGTGGTCATCATGACATGAAATCCATAATCGAGTGGATTTTTCATCACGCCTGCTGCGATGAGTCCACCAAAATGTGATACATCTGCCATCATGATAGCACCGACTTCTTTTCCTATGGATACAAATTTCTCATAATCGAGCTCACGAGGGTGCGCAGAGTAACCGGCGATGATGAGTTTTGGTTTATGTTCGAGGGCCATCTCGCGGAGATTATCGTAGTCCATCAGATTATTATTTGTTGCACTCGTCTTGTATCGGACGAAATTGTAGACTTTACTCATGAGTGTTACAGGACTTCCATGAGTCAAATGGCCTCAGTGACTTAAATCCATCCCGAGAATAGTATCACCAGGTTCGAGAAGGGCATTGTAGATACAGACATTGGCAGCAGCACCAGAGAGAGCCTGGACATTGGCATGATCAGCATGGAAAATCTTCTTTGCTCGTTCGATAGCAATTGTCTCCATCTCATCGGTGAATTCCTGTCCACCGTAGTAGCGCTTTCCTGGGAAACCTTCTGCATATTTATTGACGAAAATACTTCCAAGTGCTTCCTGCACAGCAGGGGAGGTATAGTTCTCAGAAGCGATGAGTTCCATGCCGTCGTTTTCGCGGAGGAATTCTCATTCTATTGTTGCGAAGATTGCGGGGTCTGTGACCGCAAGTGGTAAGTTCTTAAACATAAAACGAAAAATTAATAATGAATAATGAAAAATGAAGGATTATAAAATATCCTCTGTTTTTCTTTTACTGGATGGGCGTATGTCCTGCTTGTCAGTGTATATATTTTGGCATAGGAATTATTCGAAAAGAGTTTCAAAAGGAATACCCTGGAGTATAGTCGATTTTTCATACAAGTCACGAGCTGTTTCCCAGGAATAGTCTGTGTGCTCATGAGAGAGCTCTATTGTGGGATTTCATGTGAGCTGACAAGTATAGATGAGGAGCAAAAGTCTCGGCTTATTTGGATGCCAAGAGATATATTTATTGGTCAAAATTGGTACACCACGAGGACTGATGGTGTACATCGATGCAGGAATACCAGACTCTTCCCAGATCTCATGTTCGAGCGTCTGGAGTATGTCTTCTCACTCGGCTATTCTCCCGCCTGGTATATCATGGTAGCCACCCTCAGAAGCTATCAGACACAGATAGAGTCCATCAGCATTTCGTATGATTCACTTTACTCCGACCTGGAAGAGCTGTTCAGGTATTTCACGATTGTTCATGAGAGTATTATAGGTATGCTCCTCAGTCTATCAATGTTTGTATTTTGCTTTTTGCTTCCTGGCGATCCTCCGGATAGGTCATCCCGAACCATTGGCTCGTGGTAGAGATGGCAGTGATAGTTCCTGCGTTTTCTTTTATCACCTGCATCACGACAGATGGGAGGAAGAATTCTCTCTTTTCATCTCCAGAAAATGCTTCGAAGAATCTCTGGCATTCACTCTCGAGGATATCAAAAAAACTCTGCTGAAATCCAAAGAGATTCATATTTGCGGGAGCATCTTTAGGGATGAGCACCTCGTGACCATCTTCGGCCGTATGAATGAGTCTTCCATCCTTGCGAGAGACTTTGGTGTGTTCGACGATTCTGATGAGCTTATCATTTTCTACTGCACAGATACCACGAGAGACTGTCCCATATTCTGAGAGTGTACTCGTGATAGGATAAGTCACTATACAGTGACTTGTGTTTACTGGGTTTCCTAAGTTTTCTCAGTTTGCTGAGTTAGTTGACACGAGAAAATCATATGCTTGCTTGAGTGCATCTCGACCATAGAAGTCATCTGCATTCATGACGATAAAAGGTCACTTGATGACATCGCGTGCGCACCAGACTGCGTGAGCTGTACCCCAAGGCTTCGTTCGCTCTGGATTCTGTGAGATCCCTTCTGGCAGCGAGGAGAGTGTCTGTGTGACGAGAGTTATCTTCAGTTCAGGATACTTCGGCACTATCATGGACTCAAAATCAGCACGAATGGTCTCGCTCACTATTACCACTACTTCCTCAATACCGAAACTGAGAGCGTCACGGAGTGCAAATTCGAGGAGTATCTCACCATGTGGTCCCACAGGATCGATTTGTTTGAGACCTCCATAACGGCTCCCGAGTCATGCCGCCATGATTAAAAGAGTTGGTTTCATGTTTTTGAGTGATTACATTCCTCCCATCATCCCGCCGAGGTCGATGCCCATGTCTTTTGCGACGGATTGCATCTTCACAGAAGCGAATTCTTGAGCCTTTTTCATTCCTTTATTTGTAGCCTCCATGATAGCATTTTCGAGCTTCTTCTCGTCACCGATGATAGATTTGTCTTCGAAGACGACTGATACAACCTTCATCTCACCATCTATCGTGATGACGAGACCATCAACTTCTGCTTCGATGTGAGTATTTGCGAGTTCTTTTTTTACCTTGCCCATCTCCTGCTGGAGACGCATCATTTCTTTAGCCTTTGAGTAGTCCATAGATTTAAATTAAAAATTACGAATTAAGAGAGACGGAAGCCCGTCATTCCAGCCAAGTGAGTTTGCGAACGCGAGGTGGAATCTATGTTCGGTAGGAATTGTATCCTTTTTTCAGAAATCTCAACTCTCCCTAGAAAACTCTGATATTTCCCTATAATGCTCGAACTGAATTAACACTCTCCTATGGATATCCTTCTCCCGCTCATTTTTGCCCTTATCGCTTTCGCCTCTATCGGATTTGCCATGTACACGCGTGGAAAAACACCCAGTGATGATGGAGCATGAGTCAATGCAGAGCGACTTATCAACGAAAATGCCCAGCTCAAGGCTGAACTCGGAGAAAAGAATAAAAAAATCGGGGAACTCACAGGGGAGCTCCAAACAGAAAAATCAGAAAGAGACCAGCTCTCAGGAAAAGGGAAACAACTCTTTGTGGAGATAACAACTGTTAAGGAAAAATATGAAAGTCTCTCAAAAGAAAAAGACCGTATTGCCTCAGAACTCAGCCACTTCCAGGCAGACGAGAAGAGAAAGACCGAGGATTTCTCTCGCAAAATAGCGCAACTCGAAGAAGCGAGAAATGCCCTCGAAGACGAGCGAAAGAGAATACGAAAGGAGGACGAAGAAAAGGAGCTACAAGAAAAAGCAAACCGTGACCGTATGTGGGCAGAACACGAGGATGTCGTGAAGACTCAGCTCACAGACCTCTGTAAGCTCGCACAATACAGCTTCCCGATGTTTGACAACAAAAATCTCCCCGAAGGATTTGGTGGGAAATTCAAGCCCGACTTTATGATAGAGTTCCTCGGGAAATATGTCATATTTGACGCAAAGGTCTCTCGCTCTGACAATCTCCAGAACTATGTGACCAATAATGTGAAATCAACCGTCGAGAAGATAAACAACGATCCAAAGATATACCCAATGGTCTTCTTCATTGTGCCAACAGAAGCCTTCGCCTCACTCACGAAGACTCGATTCTTCGAACAGAGTTATGAATTCTTCATCATCCCGATAGAGGCAGTTCCGGCGATATTTTCAGCACTGAAGAAAATCAGCGCCTACGAACTCGCCGAACAGCTCGACCCACAAGACCGAGACAATATCGTGAATCTCATCGCCGAATTCGACCACCATATCAATATGCGAAATGCCCTCGACCTCATCGCATCACAGAGCGGTGTCTCAGTCCTCGCAAAATCTCGCAACCTCAAAAAGGAAATCAAGGATGAAATCGCGATGAAGAAATCCACCATGCGTCTCCAACAATTCTCACCGACAGAGATAAAATCGCTCATGATAGATGCTCAGGTCCAGCAAGAAGAAATCGACCGACTGACTTCGCCACAGCCCGCCATATCTCCTGATATGCTGACCTCTGCGAAGAAGATTAGTGCGAAGATGGAGAAGAAGGATGGAGAAGAAGGTTAGTTTATTTTTTACCCTGACTCCACATAAGCTGAAACCAACCACGAAAAGCGTCCGCAATCTGTTTATTGACAATAACTGTAAAAGAGAAATCTTCTTCGAATCATCCAGGATTAAGATTAGATGTAATGTTGACCCTGTCGCCAAAAATATCAACGGAACACTGACTATCTGCCTCTGGTGGTAGGAAACGATAATTTGGTCATACTAGCTGTGTGATTTCTGGACATTCTTCTCGCACTGCATCATCAAACAAATGCCACATTTTTATGTCATTTTTCGTGAGTTGCTTTTGAAATTGAGGAAAGAAATTTTTTAATCTCTGATCGAGCCAACCGCCTTTACCGCCTATACAATAAAAATCTTCACGTGTACGAATAATGTCTTGCATGTAGTTTTTCCATCACTCAGATCATCGATAGATGAAGAGCTCATTTTCAGTTTTTTTACTCTTTCAAAAAATATCCATCATGTGAGGCAAGACTCATTGAAGTGTTTGCATTTTTTCATCAAGATGAGCGTGAAATATCTCAGGATTTACTGCCTCGTAGAGACTATCTTTGTAGCGCACAATCTCGAGTACATATCATTTATCAATGAGGCGACGAAGTGCATCGTGAATATTTCGCCTGTGTATACCACTTGCCTGAGATATATCGGGCACACTTGATGTTCCATTTTTTAAAAGGGTTTCATATATGCGTGCTTCATTTTGAGTGAGGTCGAGGTCTTGGAGGAGGTTTTCAAACATTTCTACATTATAGTCTATTTCATAACAAAGAGAAGATTTTTTTGTTCTTGAAAAAACCCTTTATTTATGAGAAAAGAGTAATAAGTCGTGACGAATGTTACCACCTATAGTTATCGACCATACCAGAAAAATAGGGAAAGTGTAGCTTACTAATTCTTTAAACTTTTCTTATATGTCAGAATTTTATTCACCATTTGAAACTTTGCCTGGTTATACCCCAAGAGAACAAAAATACTGAGTTGTGAATCCTTTAGGGGAATGAAGACTTTATGGAGAAGATAATCATTTCTTAGGAACTACAGAGATTGACTCAAAGAACGCATGAGTTATTTTGCCAGCATGGGAATGAGTGCATTTGATTTTGAATTATCCTGAATATAGAAGAAGCTGAAATTCAGAGGCACTTGCCTCTGTAGATGGAGTGACAAAATTTATAGGTGTCAGAATAGCTTGAACTCTTGCCCATATTTATGGAAAGCTTGATCCAAAACTTTCATCACTAAAGATTTTAGACGATACTAGATGAAACAATACAGCTGAACTTTCCATTGTAGCCTCATGACTCATATTGCCAAATTGACTCCGAGTGTGTCATTTCACATACCCTGTCGGTAAAAATCCATATACATATGCTCTTGTAAATGAAAAATGAGATATAGCCCCTCTAGGTAAGAGAAAATATTTTTCTCAGATAGAAATAATATGAGATGAAATAATAGGCTACGATATGTATGAAAATTACCAAAATTTAGAATATAGAGGTCTCAGGGATTGAGGTTTTAGGTATAAAATTAGGGATGACCATGAGATAGTATTTCATAAAATGAAAGTTTCACAATAAATTCTGTATGTTGCTTTTGCCATATCCCCCCTTTCGAATACACTGGCGGCAATGAACCAAGACCAAGCATTTCAGATTCTCACGATGGGGAAAAATGTCCTCCTGACGGGTGCGGCGGGGAGTGGGAAGACCTTTCTCATTAACCGTTTTATCACCTATTGTCAGGAGCATAGTATTGCTGTGGCTGTGACGGCTTCGACTGGGATTGCGGCGACGCATATCGGTGGGATGACGATACACTCGTGGAGCGGGATGGGGATTCGTGATACGCTCTCGGATGATGAGATAGATGACCTCGTATCTCGTGAGTACCTCGTGAAGCGATTTGTGAAAACATCGGTATTGATAATCGATGAGATATCGATGATGGGCGGACAATTCCTCGCAACCCTCGATAGGCTCCTTCGTTCGGCGATGGTCTCGCTCGAACCTTTTGGGGGAATTCAAATTGTTTTAGTCGGTGATTTTTTTCAGCTTCCTCCTGTCTCTCGTGGAGCTGTGGAATATGCGTTTGAGCATAGTGTCTGGGGAGGCCTTCGTCTGACGCCGTGTGTCCTCACGACCCAATTCCGACAGGACGCAGAGGGCGATCCACTCCTTACAATACTAAACGATATCCGTCGTGGTGAAGTCTCCGACCTCTCAAAAAACCTCCTGCGTTCGAGGGATATTCCTGTGATGACCGAGGATCACACAGAACTTTTTACCAAAAACATGGCCGTCGATTCCTACAATATCGACCGACTCTCGGCACTGAGTAGTGAACCACATACCTATCCGATGGAGGATAAGGGTTCTGAGAAATTCGTCGTAGCGCTGAAGAAGTGATGTCTCGCTCCAGAGACGCTTGTGGTGAAACGCGGTGCTCGTGTGATGTTCGTGAAAAACAATCCAGAAGAAGGATACATGAATGGTTCTATCGGTCATGTGACAGGATTTCAAGAGGGCATGCCTGTTGTAGAACTCCTCGATGGGACGAGTATCGTCTGTGAGACAGCGACTTGGTCGATAGAGGAAAATGGGAAAACCAAATGAGCGATAGAGCAGATACCACTTCGTCTCGCATGGGCTATCACGGTGCACAAATCTCAGGGGATGACGCTCGATACAGCGGTCATGAATCTCCTCGATGCCTTCGTCCCCGGACAGGGGTATGTCGCTCTCTCACGAGTGCGTTCGCTCGACGGACTGATTCTTCGCTGATTCAATTCTATCTCACTCGAGATTGATCCGCGTGTTCGGGAATATAATGAGACGATTTCTCGATCTTCACTCACGGTCGTGGAGGATCTAGAGATGATGAGTCCTCGCGAGATATTAGAGGCTCAAGAGGCGACCATTCTCCGATTTGGCGGGACACTGGAAGCAAAGAAAATTCCAAAACAAGCAACGCTCGATACTTCATGAAAAAAGATTCCACCACACCATGAGACTTTTATCTATCTCGAACAATGACTCCCGCTCGATGAGATTGCCGAGATTCGCAGTCTCAAGGTCTGAACAATATTTACTCATCTCGAAAAACTCCTCGATGAAGAGAAAGTTATCGACCTCACTCCCTACACTCCCGAAGATGACGGGAGAATGAAAAATATCCATGATGCCTTCGTGGAAGTAGGCACGCTCAAGCTCGTCACGGTGAGGCAGCATCTATTTCAGACTTACGAAGAAGAATATACCTTTGACGAACTCCGAGTGGCACGACTCTTTCTCTCGAGTGAGGATAGGATGGCGATAGAGGAGGCGGGGTAGGGCTAACCGTTGAGTCCGAGTTGTTGCCCGATTCTAACTATTTCCCACCAGAGTTTTTCTATGTGGTCCTCTCGCTTATTTTGGGATTTTTTGTTTCCTGGTTTTTTGGGCTGTATATTTTCTGCATACATATAGAGTACCCTCTTTCTGAGAAATGCTTTTGATAGTCATTCTCAGTTAGTACTTTCGTGAGCATGTGCTAGATATGTATGGGGTATGAGGTCGCGATTACTGGCGACATACTGTGGTAATTCCTGGAGAAAAAATCTCTCTGCTTCGCTAAAGTTGAGATCACGCTCTTCTTCGTCGTTTTCTTCTTCAAAGAGAGTTGAATCAACTGATGCATCATCATCTTCACTATATACAGAGTAATGAATCCCTCTATTATAATCCTTGTCATCATCGAGCCAATCTTTTTCGAGCCCCAGAGTATCATGCCAACCTGTTATTGGTAGATTCCAAAGTGTTGTCAGGAGACGATTTTCTCTTATGGACTTATCGCACCGTCGTACATGACTATCGATTTTGAGAAAGAGCGATCGCTGTTCCCACTGTTCATTTGTTTTGAAATATTCATCCAGCATGGGTGGCATGACGCTCGTACATATTTCTTCGCAGATGCTCTCATTTTTAGAGTGTTGTGCTACGAGCAAATCTTCGAGTTCTGTTGTATCAGGTTCAGGTGGATCATAGGAAACAATACCATTGATGCTATTTACAACAGCACAGACAATATTATGAAATTCTCTTGGTCTCAGAATAATTTGTCTCTTGGGGAAAACTTTTTCCACATTGACCAGAACAGCTCGGACGACGCTGATAGAATCAGCATATTCTTCACCATCATTTTCATTGTATCCTTTTACAGGAAGTTCGAGATTGTAGGGGGCTACTGTGATTGTCCGAGGTGCTATAGCTGTTTTTCCTTGTTTTTTAGGAACTGCAGAAGTAGTAGTTATTCTGATAAGAGGCTTGAGTCACTCCAACAGACGACAGTCGAGATAGTCAACTGTAGACTCGATGAGAAGTTTTCTCTCATCAGGTTTTAGGAATGAGTAATCCCCAGTTTTTTCCATATTATATATGAATATATTGATTATCAGAGTTTGTCAAAAATTGATTTCTAGGACGCAGGTAATAATTTGACAAATAAATTAATATACTAAAATTATAGTATATGTCTTTTGTTCGCGATGTTGCATTTCCCGCTGTCTGAAAAACACTCTCTAGTGCCCATATGACTCAAGAGGGTATTCGTACACATGAAATTAAGATGTATGCTAATGGTATTCGGGATTAGTCGTAGATATCCTCGCTGACCTTCATATTGGCGGAGTACACCGTAATCTCAATCAAGCCCTCAAAGAATCTCAAAAGAAAGCCAATGAAATCATAGGAACTACACCTTGCATTGTTCTCAATCCAGGAGATAGAATGACACTTGGATCACAAAATCACGAACCCACCTGATTTGATAGTTTGAGAAATTTAGGAGATTTCTTGTATGGAATTGGTCAACAGTGAGAGTGAAGACTCATCTGGTGAGTGGAGGGCAATCATGATAGGAGAATGAATGAAAGGGTAGAAGCAAAAAGGCTTACGAAAATGAGGGGGCACATTGGTGAGTTTGGATTTGAACAAATCCTTGAGCCAAAAGAGCTCGCAGGTGGTCGTATCCAGCTCCACGGAATGCCGTGTTATAATACCCAAAAAGAGCTCTATACTCCCGAGGCAGTTCGTTCTCTCGTTTCAAATATTAACTCACATTCCGGAATAAATATAGTGATGGTGCATAATCCGGATGGTGTCAGGCAGATTGAAGCTATGAAAGAACAGCTCAGTCTTCGGATCAATGTAGCGACACTTTTCCTCTGCGGTCACACACACGGCCTTCTCGGATTTCAGGATATCCCACTTGTTGGGAAGAAGCTGGCTCATTGAGCGAGAAAATGGATAGATATGCAGAGCGATACGCCCTATATTTCTGGTTATTATCCAGCAACAACAGGCGAGCCTTATGGGACATTTGTTTCTCAGGGGATGGGTGACCAAGCTGATATCTTCAGGGTCTGAACTGGTGGACGGGAGAGACCCATTTTGAGCTTTACAGATAAAAAAGAAGAAGCAGCTATAATTCTCGAATAGTTACAGTCAAAGAGGTTTAGAGTATCATATATTGGATACCCCAGACAGCTATACCGAGGATATATCCGATGAGCACAGGGAGGCATGCGATTTTGAAGTATTTTCCAAAAGTGAGTTCTGGCACCATACCAGCTGCGACAACACCAGACACAGAACCAATCAGAAGGAGTGAACCACCTGTTCCAACAGTGAGAGCTGTGAGTACCCAGAGCTGAGGATTCGATACATTGATGATATCGATAGCAAGTGCTGTGAGAGGGACATTATCTACCACAGAAGATATGAGACCCATGAAGACACTTCCAATGACTACTCGTAGATCAGTTGGTGCTGAGCCAAAGAGTGCATGAGAGAGGAATTCTAGCGCTCCTGTGACCTCGAGTGCTCATACCGCGAGGAGTATTCCTATGAAAAATTTAATAGAAGAGAGGTCAGTTTTTTGGAGGAGTTTTTCGAGAGAAGTTTCCTCATGTTCTTCGAATCATTTTGTCCAGTTTTTGAAATATTCAACCATGAGCCACACGATTCCGAGTCCGAGAAGGAGTCAGAGATAAGGCGGGAGATGAACGATGTTCATGATGACGGGGAGTGAGAAGCTCGCAAATGCCATAGTGATAATAGCCTTTTCTTGCCAGAGAAGTTTGATTTGTTCTATTTTTTCTCATCCTCCCTTTTTCTTTGAAAGCTTCCGAGCGATGAGGCCCGTTGCTGTTATTCCCATCACGAGAGAGGGGAGAAAACCTTCGCCTATGATCTGCAGTGCGCTAAATTTCCCTGCGAGCCAGAGCATGATGGTAGTGACATCACCTATTGGACTCCATGCGCCTCCAGCATTTGCCACGACGACGATACCTGTGACGACGAAGAGAAGTCTCTCTGAGGAGAAAAATCGTCTCGCAATCTGTATCATGATGATGGTGACGGTGAGATTATCGAGGAGTGCTGAGAGGAAGAAAGTGAGAAGTGCTATAAGGAGAAACTGACCACGATCAGCTAATCAGAATGCAGCTATTCGAGCACGAACTATGTCAAAAAATCGAAAGTGAATCAGTGTCTCAACGAGTGTCATAGCCGCCAAGAGAAAGACTATAAGTCCAAATATCTCACCTCCTGTGTCATGGAGTTTCTCTACTGTTATCTCATGAGAAATCCCAGAAAGAGGAACCATAATCCAGAGAATAGAGGCCATGAAGAGAGCTATCGCAGATTTGTGAGTCTTGAGCTTGTGTTCGATGGTTATACAGATATATCCGAGCATAAATATAATTCCAGAGGCAAACATACTAAGAGAGTTAGATAATAGAGGTCTTGGATTGAGGAAATACATTTCCGCAAGAAAGAGATAACCGGCGATTCTATAAACAATTATTTTTTGTCACGATTATTTCTGGAGATTTTTACTAGACATTTCTTTTCTCTCGTTTTGTAGTACATAATAAGTTTGTTATTTTTTATTGTGATTTGTCTCTATTTTAGCTTGCAATATTTACGACTTCGCGACAATCTGCACATGCCCTATGAGAATATCTACATCCAAAAAGTTGCCGAACATACACACATTCTTTCTGATGAGGAGCGCATGCATGCAAAAAAAGGACAATGGAAGGAATTTTTCTGAAAGGAAAAGCTGATGCTTGAGATAGGGACGGGAATGGGAAACTTCTTCAGTAACTACGCCGAAAATAATCCAGATACTGCGTGCGTCGGTATTGAGTTAAAATTTAAGCGATTGATTCGCACTTATGAGAAATGTGCACGAAAGGGGAGGGAAGATGTCATATTGCTCAAAGTCTTTGGCCAGAAAATACCAGAAATATTTGCTCCTGGAGAAATCGATGAACTGTACCTCCTCTTCTCTGATCCATGGCCAAAAAAGGGTCATCACAAAAATCGTGTGATTCAGGATGATTTCCTTCGTGACGCAGCTTCTGTACTCGTTCCCGGAGGACTCTTCCTGATAAAAACTGACGAAGCGTCGTATGCCGAATGGATAGATGAACATCTCGCGAGATGCCCACACTTCACTTACAAAAAAAATGATAATGAAGAACCAGATAAAAAACTCACACCAGAAAATGCTACAGAATTTGAGACTATGGGGCGCCGAGAGGGGAGTAAAATAGTTTCATTTATTTGTCGAAAGAAGAAATAAAGAAGAAAAAAGAAAAAAGAAAAGAGGAGGAATGTTTCCGTCATTCCGGACGAGTGAATCCTCCAAAGGAGGAGAGCGAAGATCCGGAATCCAGGAAAAATACTACGCGAAGCGAGCCCTATATTTAAGGATTTATTCTTACCTGGATTCCGTGTCGCGTATTTTCCAGCTATCGCAACGAAAATACTTGCACGGAATGACGTATATATTTCCACTTGCATTTAATTTAGTTTTTTATAAAATACTAATATGTTGAATGTGAAAACACTTCAGAAAAAACTCTTCTCCCACAGTGATGAACTACGGGGTGGGGCAGAAGTGTTTGATATCCTCGGCAATGAATGTCGTCTGGAGATGGTACTCGCTCTCGTGGAAGCAAGAGAGCTCTCTTCGTGAGAGATAGCTGCAGTGACCAATTGTACACCATCGGCAGTTTCTCAGGCATTGGCTATGATGAAGCGGACTCGGATGGTTGAGTCAAGACGAGAGTGACTCAATATCTATTATTCTATAAATTACGACAACCCTCTTGTAGAAAAATTGGTACCTATTTTGGCATTACTTATTAAATAATTTATGCGTATCTGGTCTCTCCATCCTCAATATTTGGACACGAAAGGTCTCGTCGCGCTCTGGCGTGAGACACTCCTCGCGAAGCATGTCCTCGAAGGGAAAACAAAGGGCTACAAAAACCACCCACAACTCGATAGATTCAAGGCCCGTCCAGATCCGGTCAATGCGATAAATGCTTACCTCGCTGAAGTATTTCATGAAGCAGAGAGACGCTGATACGCGTTTGACCGTGAAAAAATTCAATGGGATTTTACCGAGGAAATACTGACCGTGACAGAGTGACAGACTTCATATGAAACGAGGCACTTACTCTCCAAGCTCTCGACTCGCGATCCGCAGAGATATAGCGAATTAAAAAATCAGAAAAATCTGACGCCACACTCTTTATTTCATATCATTCCTGGCGAAGTAGAGTCGTGGGAAGTTATCTCTTAATATTTTTTTTATGCTTACTATTGTTACCATCTCCTTTCTTGCCGGAATACTAACAGTGCTCGCACCATGCGTACTCCCGCTTCTCCCAGTGATTCTCTGAGGATGACTCGCTGGAACGGATCGGAAACGACCATACATCATCATCGCCTCATTGATGGTATCATTGATGCTCTTTACAATACTTCTCAAAGCATCAACTCTCCTCATAGATATTCATCCGAAGTTTTGGGATTATTTTTCAGGGGGTGTTCTCGTATTATTTGGTATCACTCTTCTCTTCCCAAAAGTGTGGTCATGGTTTGTGGTTGTCACAGGAATAGAAAAGAAATCTCAGGAATCACTCCAGAATGCTGCCGCAAAAGAAGGAATCTGGTGACCTATTGGAATAGGAGCTGCGCTTGGTCCAGTATTTAGTAGTTGTAATCCTACCTATTCACTTCTTCTCGCAACAGTATTACCACTTGATATCACTTCAGGACTCATCTGACTCGCAGCATATTTCGTAGGACTCGGACTTATCCTCCTCCTCGTGACACTTTTTGGACGAAGCATGCTCAGCAAATTCACATTCTTCGCAAATCCAAATTGATTCTTCCGTAAAATTCTCGGAATCATTATCATCATAGTGGGGATATTTATATCGCTTGGCACCATAAAACAACTCCAGACCTGGGTGGTAGAAAATGGTAATTTCTCTTTTATTGCTAAGCTCGAAGAGAAACTCAATGACTCTATCGATACTCAATCTCTCAAGGATATGGATGATTCTCTGATGTGTGATGGGACAAATTGTCAGCCAAAAAATGTAGCAGCATCGTGAATTATGATGGACATAGGGAGTGCCCCTGAACTCGTAGGAATTGCAGAATGGATAAATTCCAATCCTCTCACACTCGAGTCTCTCCGTGGCAAAGTAGTGCTCGTTGATTTCTGGACATATTCATGTATCAACTGTCAGCGTACTCAGCCGTATCTCAATGCTTGGCATGATAAATATGAGCAAGACGGTCTCGTGATACTCGGTATTCATGCTCCGGAATTCTCATTTGAAAAACTTTCAAAAAATGTAGAGAAAGCGGTAAAAGAAGCCGGTATAAAATACCCGGTTGCACTCGATAATGATTTCAGAACCTGGAATGCGTATGATAACAGATACTGGCCTGCAAAATACCTCATAGATCAGAATGGGAATATCGTCTATAAACATTTCTGAGAAGGAGAATATGCAGAAACCGAGATGAAAATACAGGAACTTCTCGGAGCAAAAAGAGAATTAGAAAAAGAACAGGAAAAGTCATGACTCAAGAAAACGCCAGAAACTTATCTAGGGAGTTCAAGGGCAAAAAACAGAGTCGATGCTATACAATCAGTCAATCAGTGGTCACTTTCTGACGACTGGGAAACAACAGCAGAATATATACAGTCCATGTCAGATACCTCACGACTCACACTGCGCTTTGCTGCCAAAAAAGTGTTTCTCGTTGTATCCTGAGCTACTAATGATTCTGCTCTGACAGTAGAAGTTCTGGATAGAGAAGAGAGAGTTACCAGCACGAAAAGTATTCCAACTCGAGCAGACTCACTCTATACAGTCTTTGATGCATCAGATTTCCAAAAAGACGCAATGATTCGTATTACGGCAACAAAATGACTCAGGCTCCATGCCTTTACTTTTTGATCATAAACATATGAAAAAATTCACTTCTCTCACTGTCCCTATATTCATCAGTCTTTTTCTAGCGAGTTGTACTCTATTTACTAGCCAAAAAACTATGAACACACAGCCTATAATTATTCCAGAAAATGCGAGAGTTGCTACTTTTGCTGGTGGATGCTTCTGGTGTCTCGAGCCAGCATATGATGCTGAGCCAGGTGTACTCCAAACCATTCTCTGATATGCAGGAGGTCGCACAGAAAATCCTACCTACGAAGAGGTGTACTCAGAAAAAACTGGACACCGCGAGTCTATTCAGGTGACCTATGATCCAGACAAGGTGAGCTATGAGAGACTCGTTCAGATACTCTTTCACCAGATAGATCCTACTGATACGGGTGGTCAATTTTCTGACCGATGAGAGAGCTATACGACCGCTATATGGTATATTTCAGATGAAGAGAAAAAAATTGCCGAAGACTTCATTCAAGCATTAAATGATTCAAAAAAGTTTGATAAACCTGTAGTGACCCTGGTTCTTCCTTTTACTAATTTCTACCCCGCAGAAGACTATCATTAGGAGTATTATCTCAAGTCATCACTGCACTATAATCTCTACAAAAAGTGATCAGGAAGAGCAGGATTTATCGAAGAGAATTGGACGGCAGAGGAGAGAGAAGCTATAGCTGGGAAAGATGCAGAATTTGCAAAGAAATATCGTCGACCAGACACTGCAACCATCTGTGATACACTCACAAAAGAGCAGTGCAATGTCACACAAAACGAAGGGACAGAACCCCCATTTGATAATGCTTATTGGGATAACAAAGAAGTGGGAATTTATGTGGATATTGTCACAGGAGAACCTCTCTTTAGTTCTTCTAATAAATATGATTCTGGTACTGGCTGGCCGAGTTTTGATAGACCTATCAATCCCCACTTTGTGGTAGAAAAAACAGACACAAAACTCTTCGTACCGAGGACAGAAGTCAAAAGTAAATATGGAAATAGTCATCTCGGGCATGTGTTTGATGATGGGCCACGAGAGACAACAGGGAAGAGGTATTGTATGAATTCCGCATCTCTCCGATTTATCCCGTTGGCCAACATGGAAAAGGAAGGATATGGCGAATACATCCCACAAATACAAAATGCAAAAGACAAGAAACAAAATAATGAGTAAATCTCTTTATTCCTTATAATGTGTCCTGCATTTTGTGTTCGCCAGAGTTGGCGTTAAACTATTTAATTTTTTATTTTTCTCTTATGAAAAAAATTACTCTTGCTTCAGTACTTTTGGTAGGCGCTCTCACTCTTTCTAGTTGTAGTCTCTTTCCTGCGGACAAGGACGATGTAATGGTGAAAGACGATACAGCTATGGAAAAAACAGACGATGTAATGGTGAAAGACGATGATTCTATGATGAAGGATGATAGCAAAACAGCTGAAGAGGTAAATGATGCAATGAAGCAAGTAGACGCAACTGTTGAGGCTGACGCAATGATGAAACAATAATTAACTTTCTTCTATGAAAAAAATCACTCTCATCCCCGTTGTCTTATTGAGCGCTATAGTTCTCTCGAGTTGTAATCCTTTTGTTCTCAAAAGAACAGAGAGGGAAGACGCTATGAAGCTCGAATGAATGATGCCAAAAGAAGACGATCAGGCGGTCGAAGCTATGATGGAAAAAACAGAAGGAAATTCTGATGCCATGATGAAAGCTGACACAACTGTGCAAGCTGATGCTTTGGTGAAGGATACTCCAGATGCAAATGGTTCATACACTGTGTACAGTGAATCTGCTGTTTCATCGGCTCTTGCTGCAGGCAAAAAAGTTATACTTTTCTTCCATGCCCCATGGTGTCCTACCTGTAA
>JAGOOR010000001.1:0-1567 GCA_017992415.1 Candidatus Altimarinota bacterium | reverse complement strand
TGGTGAAGGATACTCCAGATGCAAATGGTTCATACACTGTGTACAGTGAATCTGCTGTTTCATCGGCTCTTGCTGCAGGCAAAAAAGTTATACTTTTCTTCCATGCCCCATGGTGTCCTACCTGTAAAGCTGCTGATGCGAATTTCCTCAAAGAAACAGCACCTGTAAATACTATCGTCTTCAAAACTGACTACGACTCAAATGTAGCTCTGAAGAAAAAATATGGAGTCACCTATCAACATACTTTTGTTTCCCTCAATACTGATGGAAGTCTCAAAAAGAAAATGAGTGGCGCAGATACTTTTGCTGAGCTAGTAACACTCAACTAAGTCTCTCAAGACTCTTGAAATAGTCCGCCTAGGCGGACTATTTTTGTAAGCAGTAATGGAGAAAAGAGAGAACTTTACTCATGCGCGCGATGTGTTTCCGAGGATTTTTGTACAAACGGTAGAGCCACTCTCCACCAAATCTCTGGAAAAACTGAGGTGCTGAACTACGGAAGCCTGTGATGAGATCGATAGAGCCACCCACTCCGACCATGAGACCACAGTGAGGAAATTTCTGAAGTATTTCTGCGAGGAGTTTTTCTTGTTTCCCATTTCCATGAGTCGCAAATATGATGCCATGATGAGGCATATCAGTGGGAACGGTGTTGCTGATTATGACATTCAGATGTATACCTGGGAATTGTTCCTGGAGAGCATTTTCCATAGATGCCTGAGATTCTTTCTTTACCTTATCGCCGTGTGAATTCCCATGAACGATAGGATCAATAATTGTGACAGTTATTTTCTTCTGTTCAGCGTAGTGCAAGAGGTCACGAGTTAACCTGGATCCTGTGATGCGTTCTCAGTAGGTTTTTTTCATATCGTGCCCATGTACTATCGCTCGGATACACCAGTAGGGCAGAAGTGTATATTTCACAATACGAGGAAGATGACTCCTCTCTATCTGATAGGCTACAAATATCCCAGCCCCATCAGGAAGTGCATACTCTGCAGACTGGAGTATACCATGGAGTTCTTTATTTCTCTCTGCCTCATAGAGCATCTCTGGGTTTGGCGTGACGACGAGCGTTGTGACTTTGTCAGAAGCATTGCATTGGAGCTCAGAGAGACAGTGGTGATAGCTTCATTTATAGAAATTGATTCAACACAGGGGGATGGGAGTCATGGATGTATAATACACGAAAAGCCTCTTTCTTCAAAAAACTTTCATTTACCGCATTTTTATCTATCATCTCCAGTAGTTATTAATCAATCTCCATGTACCTCTTTCTCGATACAGAGACTCACGATGTTGTCGACCCTATACTCATCCAGCTTGCCTACAAACCATCGGACAGACTAGACTACTTCTCGTGTCTCTACGGCACAGGCGGTATACCGATCTCTATCAGCTCCATGGCTGTACATCATATCACAGAATCAGAGATAGCAGGGAAGCCTCTTTTTGAAGAGACACCAGATAGGGATACACTCCAGAAAATCCTCGAAACCTATACACTCGTCGCGCACAATGCAGCATTTGATGTGGATGTGCTCGAGCGACGCGGAATTGAGGTGAC
>JAGOOR010000057.1 GCA_017992415.1 Candidatus Altimarinota bacterium | reverse complement strand
CTTGGGGCGAGCTCGCGAATATGAACCGTGAGGGGTTCTGTTCATTGGAAGAAGAGTATACCGAAGAGGAATCCCGCGAGAAGAAAATTCATCGTCACACCAGCGAGAAGAATCGCAACTTGCTTCCACCATTGTACCATAGGAAATGCATCTTTTTCACGACTCTCTGGGTCAGAGAAATTCTCCCCTTTGAGACGGACAAAGCCACCCAGAGGAATCCAATTGAATGTCCAATCAGTACCTTTTTTATCACGAAAAATACGGAGCAATCGAGGTGGTATACCAATACCAAATTCATGAACTCGCACACCGCTCCATCGAGCCACGAGAAAATGCCCCAATTCATGGAGAAAGACAACCAGAAAAAAAACGCACAGAGCTAAAATAATTCAAATAAAAATAACCATAAAAAACTATGAAAAAGTAGGTGTCTGATGAAATGTATCAATATCTATCTCTCGAGATCATGGAACGAGGTGTACGAGATCGCGATCATGAGTGGCAAAAACTATCGTCGTACCCTCTGCATGAATTCTCTTCATGATGTCGAGGATTGTTTCCATATTTTTCTGATCGAGATTCCCTGTTGGTTCATCAGCAATGAGGGTGTGAGGCTCATGTATAAGTGCCCTCGCAATAGCAACCCTCTGACATTCTCCGCCTGAAAGTTGCGTCGGATAGACATCTTTTTTATCATACATTCCGACTTCTGTCAGGAGCTCACGGGTTCGTCGCTGAATAGTACTCTTGCCATAACGGCATATTTCCAGGGCATACGAGATATTCTCTAAAACAGTTTTTGATGGTATGAGCTTATAATCCTGAAATATCATGCCATTTGTGCGTTGATAGGCTCTCAGCTCTGATCATTTCAATCTATACACATCTCTTCATCTGTGATCTATAAATGAACCAGCAAGAGGCTTTCGTAGTCCAGCCATCGTCTCGAGAAGTGTAGATTTACCACTTCCACTCGCACCATAGAGAAATACCCATTCTCCCTGTTTGATTTCAAAATTGAGTCAACCTAGAACTGGTATTTTTTTATATCCGATAAGGGCTTGAAAGAAACGCATAGTTAGAGACAAGTAAAGCTAGTCAAAATCGGACGATATCTATCATAATTCTCGGCAATTGTATCATTCTCAAGACCGAGAGTGATGAGATAAATTGTCGTACCACAGAAACGAGCCGTTTGGAAAAAGAGATGTTCTTCTGTCACTTCATTATACTTCGCACGGAAGATAACAAGACGGCTTTTTTCACCATCTGTAAAAGTAATCTGTTCATCATTTTCCACACTCATCGAGAGGTATTCTCGTGAGGCCCAGAGCATACTCTGAGAGACATATTCACTGGCTGTTACGGGCGTCTGAAGAGTATCTGAAAGGATTATGATATTGTTCATAAATCCTCTTTTATTTATGAGTGAACGGAGAGCCAATTCGATTTTACCGGCGACAGGTACAGCAATTTTAGTGGAATCAACTGATTCCCAAGATGCGGGTACTCGGAGAGTATAGCCTGTACCCGTATGTTTGATCAATCCAGAACTATCGATGGCATCAGCTCCTGTAGTCTCACTCCCGAAACATCCTGCGAGGAGAACGGGAAGAGTGAGAAAAAAAGCGAGACGAAAAAAAATATTCATAAATCTAGAATGGGATATAGAGAGCGATAATCACGAGTCCAGAAAAGGCAATTGCGAGCGTCCGAATAATAGTAACAAGGGTCCTATTCTGTGTCCATGAAACACTACCAAACCAGAGAGTCATACCAAAAAGACCAGCCATAACAGCAAAAAGTAGGTCACGAATACGAGCCAACCATACAAATTCAGAAAAACCAAACATAATAATACGATTGCTCACAATCCAAGCAAATACGAGAAATATGGCAAACATGAGGAGGGTGTAGCGGATAGCAAGTTGTAGACGAATTTTTTCTTGGCTCTCAACACGAATCATTTCCTGATATACCTTATCAGCCTGCAAATACTGTGTCAGTCTGAGATTATCTATTTCTTCCCCCTTCTCCACATTTGACAGTGAAGATGTTGTTTCTTCAGGAGTTTCAGTAGGGACCGTGCTTTCTGTATGAATAATTCGGAGCGGTATATCTCTGTCCTCATCTTCTAAAAGAGGATTTTCTGGAGATGGAGCATCAACGGGAGGAGGTACAGGTTCAGGAGAAGCTCAGATATCTTTTGAAACATCAGATGTTAGTGGTAATTCTCATATAACAGGCACAGATGGCAGTTCTGGTAATTCTACAAGAGGAGGTACAGGTTCAGGAGCAGTTGAAAATCACTCGAGAAGAGAGTTCGTTTTATCAGTTTGAGTGAGAGATTGAGGCGATATCTCAGGTGTCTGTGGTGAAGATGGTAAAAGCTCGGTCAATCATGGTGAAATACTTGAAACAGGGTGAGGAGGTGTCACAGGTGCACTCACGGGTGTACCAAAAGCAGATTCAGCTGGAGGTGCGACAGGTTCAGGAGTAGTTGAAAATCATTCAAGAACAGAGTTCGTCTTATCAGAAACAACATGAGAATCTTCGCTCGGTGCAGGGGTCACATCCGGTGCAGGGGTATCCTGCATATGACCAAAAAGTGGAGAGAGTTCGTTGTCTTGTGGCATGGCTTGCTTTAGGGTGTAAAATGAATACGAT
>JAGOOR010000027.1:8843-10102 GCA_017992415.1 Candidatus Altimarinota bacterium | reverse complement strand
TATGAACCCCGAATCCCTCAAACCCCAAATCCAGGCATGAATCGCAGCTCTCACGAGCCTGAAACAGCTCATCGAATATCGTAATTCTCTCGTCGGCAAGAAGTGAACACTCACGGAAATGCTGAAGAATGTAGCCAGTCTCTCACCAGAAGAGAAAAAAACACTCGGAAAATCCCTCAATGAGCTCCGTGCAGATGTCGAAGCAGAACTCGCAAAAAAAGAAAAAGAGATCCGTGAAAATGAACTCAAAACAGCCGAAAATCGTTTTATAGATATGACCGTTCCGACACCATCACAGGGACGTACACAGCACCCTATCAAGATAATACAATCTGAAATTATCGATATTGTCACACGGATGGGTTTTTCTGTCTGGAGATCTCCGACGGTGACAACGGAATTTGATAATTTCGATGCGCTCAATATCCCAAGCTGGCATCCAGCTCGTGATATGCAAGACACTTTCTGGCTCACGGACAAGAGAGTCCTGGCAACACAGACATCATGCATGCAGAATCACCTTCTAAAAACTCAACCAAAACCACTCCGCGCTATGGTGCTCGGCTCTGTGTATCGAAATGAAAAAATTGATGCAACGCACGATATAGCATTTGAACAGGTTGAGGGTCTCGTCGTCGACAAAAATATCACAATAGGTCACCTCAAGGGAACCATAACAACCATTCTCACGGAACTCTTCTGATATGAACCCAAATTTCGTATGCGTCCAGGGTATTTCCCTTTTGTGGAACCAGGTATGGAGGTCGATCTCTGGTGGGAAAAAGATGGAAAAGGTCGATGGCTCGAATTTATGGGCTGCGGTCTCGTCCATCCAAATGTCCTCAAACAAGCAGACATAGATCCAGAAGTATATTCTGGTTTTGCTTTTGGTTTCGGACTCACTCGTCTCGCAATGATTCGTTATGGTATCAGTGATATTCGACTCTTTCACGAGAATAAAATCGAGTTTCTCGAACAGTTCACTGTCTAAAACAATACTACTCTCTCTTTTTCTCGAAAAAACAGAAACAGGTTTTTAGGGGAATCACTGTTTGAGCGGGATGAATACAGATTCTCAGATGAACTTGGTCTATAGCGAGTTTGAGTTCCCCCTAAATGATTTTGGTACTTTTTTCAGAAAAAGTACGAAGAGACGGGGAAAATATATGACTCAATATCTGCTTTTTTGTCACCTATTTTACAACTGAAATGATTGAGAAAGAAACAAAAAAAGTCTATGATACACACATGTGAAAAAA
>JAGOOR010000027.1:0-8743 GCA_017992415.1 Candidatus Altimarinota bacterium | reverse complement strand
TTTCAGAAAAAGTACGAAGAGACGGGGAAAATATATGACTCAATATCTGCTTTTTTGTCACCTATTTTACAACTGAAATGATTGAGAAAGAAACAAAAAAAGTCTATGATACACACATGTGAAAAAAAAACCGTTGCCCTTACTGTGGAAATAACCCAATTCCTCACTATATAAATTGGTACTTTGACAGCCTCAATATCCTCTTCGAGAAGCTCCAAATAGGCCTTCTCGCTAATCCACTTTCTCGCTTCGCAAGTCGCTGGGAAGATGATGTAGCGCTTTTTCTCATAGGGTTTGGCAGGTTATTCTGAGTTATCCGTTTTGGAGTGAAGCCTGGAAAAACAACACTCTCTCGAGCAAAAGTACTCTGGGAAGAAGCAGAAAAGAGAGGTCTCGAAATGAGAGAAGTAAGAGTATTTGATCGTGCTGTCGACACCTACATTGTCCGAAAGCCGATTCCGGGAAGCTATAAGAAAAAAATAATTCTCTTCTCGTGACTTCCTCGACCAAAAAATGTAAATCAAGCAGCTCTCGCAACAATGGATGATAAATGAATTTTTAAAAAAACATGTCTCAAAAACGAACTTCCAGTTCCCCAGGGAGGATTTGCGAGGACTTTTGAAGAGGCCAAAAAAATATTTGATAGAATAGAGAAACCTGTGATCGTAAAGCCTCGTCTCTGAAGTCGAGGACGACATGTAGTTACCTATGTACGCAATTATGATGATCTCCGTCACGCATTTCAGATAGCACGCCAGCTCTGCCTCTGGGTTATCGTCGAGGAACAGATAATCTGACCAGTCTACCGTGGAACTGTGATAAATTATGAAATATCAGGCATACTCTCAGGGACACAACCTCAGGTTACAGGAGATGGGAAGAGTAACCTCCTATCACTGATTGAAATGAAAAATAAAAATCGGGAAGAAGGTATCGCGGAAGTGACACCTGATGAAAAAATGAACTGGTTTCTAAAGAGACAGCTCTCATTTGATGGTCGAATCAAGCTCACTAATGCAGATCTCATAAAACCCTGGAAACTCTCACAGAAAAAAGGAGAAGAAAAAAATATCATCCACACATATATACCTGCAAAATGAGAAACAGTATACCTCAGTGAAAAAATAGGTGTCAGCTACGGCTGATCTTCTGCAGAAGAATTCAGTATTGCTCATCCAGACAACAAGGCACTGTTTGAGAAGGCGGCAAAAGTCTTCAGAGATGTAATAATAGGTTTTGATTTTATGATTCCTGATATCTCTCGATCTTGGAAAGAGCAGCGTTGTTGATTCCTCGAAGCAAACAGTGTCCCCTTTATCAACCTCCATCATACGCCTCATGCAGGTAAACCGAGAAATATCGCATCAAAGGTGTGGGACATGATAGAATTCTAGAGAAAAAAACAGAAAAAGGAGAAAACAAGAAATGTATTGACTCTCTTTTGGTTTTTTCTATACTCACACTGATTTTCTGCACCTAACTCCCTTTTTCATATGGCAAATTTTTTCAAAGAATCTACAGCAGAACTCGAACATGTAGTCTGGCCTACACATATTGAAACAAAGAAATTTTTTCAAGCAGTAGTCTCGATTATTGTTGCTATGACGATTTTTACATATCTCTTGACTCTCATCTTCAGTAATGGTCTCTTTGCTCTTCGAGGATGGATACACACTCCTGCAACAGCAGATCTCTCTGGTTCACCAGTAACAATGGAACCCGTAGGCATCACTACCGAATCTGGCGATAAAATCGAAGTAACGGCACAGCCAGTAACACAATAAGCAATTTTCTAATCCCCTCTTCATGTCAAAACTCTTCGCTCCAAAGTCTGAATGGTATGTCATCCGAGTTATTTCTGGTACAGAAGATAATGTCCGTACCTCGCTGATGCAGAGACGAGAGATGTTTAATCTTGAGAAATATATTCTTGATTGTTTTGTGCCTCTCCACGATGTTGTAACTTTGAAAAAATGAGGCGGATCTGTAAAAAATAAGAAAAATGTTTTCCCCGGATATATCCTCATCAAGATGATTGTCACAAATGAGTCATGGTATGTTGTCCGAAACACTCCAAATGTCACAGGATTTCTCGGAGCAGGAACAACTCCTGTACCTGTCACAGAAGCTGAATTACTCAGAATACAGGGTATGGTAGACGAGAAAAATGCTGAATACAAAACTCCTATCAAAATCGGAGACTACGCAACTATCCTCTCTGGATCATTTCAGGGAAGTGAAGGAAAGGTTATCGAAATCAATGAGAAAAAAGAAACACTCAAACTCTCTATCAATCTCCTCGGCCGAGATACTCCTGTTGAACTCGAATTTGGTCAGATAAAGATAAAGCACTAATTTAGGTTTGCAATTTGGAAAGTATCAATACAGTAATGCCAATGCCGGGGTAGCTCAGTGGTAGAGCAGAGGCCTGAAAAGCCTTGTGTCGGTAGTTCGATTCTACTCCTCGGCACCATATTATTATCAAACTGCATGGATTAATCCATGCAGTTTTTTTATACCTTTGAAGATGTTGAAAAAACACTATGCGAGAGCTTTTTGATTCTTACGAGAAGAGGGGCGAAATGATCCTCGTGCAAAATTCGAAAACTTAACCGGGAAAAGCGTTGATACAATCTGATGAAAAACAATTTTCTGATCCTGATTGGCGTCAATAGTCACAGCTGAATGATGTGCAAAATAATGATGATACGATGTCACGTAGGTATCCTGTAGCTGTTCTACGAGTCGTCTCTTCGCTTTTTTAGTGAGTCGCTCTCCATCTGGGAGATAACGGAGATTTTGAACCATGTGTCGAGAGAGAAGAGTCCCTTCGCCGTCTTCGTCATTTTTCTTTGCTCTTTTAGCAATATTTGCAAGTGTCTTTTTAGCTGTTACTGAGAGGAAAATAGTAGTAGCCTGCTGGAAAAGATCACGATAGAGACTGTTGGCAAACCATAGGAGTCATTTTTCCAACTGTTCCAGTGTGTGCCCCAAAGAGAGACCACGAATAACAATTGTTGGGAGGGCGCGATCCATGATGACAGTGTGTCCTTTGAGGAGATGTGGTATAACCTTATGTTCGATCTGATAGAGCATATCAGCTACCTGGAGGAGGAGATGTGCTTCAGGTGTAGCAATATCAGCCCCCTTTCTGAGCTCATGTTGAGCAAAATAATCACGAAAATGTGGAGCATCTTTCCATGCAACGACGACAGCCTTATTACCCTCATTTTCTATTTTTTTCTTGAGCTTTTTCGCTTGAGTGGATTTACCACTCCCATCAGGACCTTCGAGAATAATGAGTCGACCTGGAAAATCACGGAGAGAAGTAAAATTTGGTTTCATAAAAAGTGAATTATTTTTTTAAAGTCATGATATAAGTTCCATACCATATTTTTTCTGGAAATATTCCCCCACCATAAGACGCATCTCAGGTGTGGTTTCATAAACAGGCTTCATAGCGTCAAGTACATACATATTTTCAGATTCTGCGAGACGATCATACGCATCTACAACGCGAGTTTGAAATGCGTGGAAATTATGGAGAATATTTTTAGAGAATTGCATATCCATACCAGCTTCATAATGTTTGAGCTCAGAACGACCAGCTGCGCGCTTCATGCCAGCCTCTACAGGAAGACGGAAATAAAATGCCATATCTGGAATTGGGAAATACTGATCATAAAAATTACGAAGATCATCTATCTCGAGACCCCGTGCATATCCTCGCGCAAGTGCTGTATATATATATCTGTCGCAGAGAACTACCATTCCCGCTCGGAGCATACCAGCTATCTCTGTGATGTAGCGCTCCATGAGGTCAGCTGCATGAACCATGTCAAATACTGGAGCAGGGAGAGAGAGGTCTTCTTTCTTGAGTTTTTTTGTAAGCGGCTTAATACGCGGATTGCTATTCCATTCAGTGAAATGAACAAAAAAACCATTTGATTCCAGAAGTTTCTGAAGGATTTTTACTTGCGTAGATTTACCACTCCCATCTTGTCATTCAACGACAATGAGAGTACCAGGACGGACATCTTTTGGAAAAAATGGTTTCTTACGGACAACCTTTTTAGGTTGAAATCGTGCTTTCGGAGAAGACTTGAGAGCTGTGGTTGTTTTCATATAAGAGAATCGTACCAGATTCTTTTTTACGAATCAATCACTTTGTCTCAAAAAGGGACAGTATAAATATTGCCAACACCCTAACTTTATTTATTATCTATTTTTCAGGGATTTACGAGCTTTCTTTATGAGAGCTCTCATATATTTTGAAAACTGTTTACTGCGATTAATGACGATATCCCCTGCATCTATAACCCATTCAGAGAGAGGACTCGGAACAATATGAGCGATTCTCCATGCGCCCCACGCCATGAGAAAAAGTGAAAGAACTTGATTGAAATTAAATATTTTCCAATCAGTAATAAAGCCAAACATATAAGCAAAGTTATCACTCGATGCATCATTCCACCATTCTCCCAGGAACCACATAAGTCACCAAAGTAGTGCACCAACTCCCGCTGCGAATCATCTCTCTGGACGAAGCTTTTTAATAATATAGGTCAGGGAGAATATAAATATAATACCAAACATGTAGATGAGTGCGAGTGGAAATCGTGGAAATTCTGCGAGAATAGGATTATTGATGTAGTCGACAGAGAGAAACGATTCACTTCGTATACCATAAGTCTGACCACCGAGAAAAGCGCCGAGATATCAAACAGTCGCACCAAACAACCACGATATAACTGTTATATCGAGGGCGTCATCCCTGTCCATATGATCTCTCTCTCGGAAGAGAAAAAAGAATGTCCCAAAAAATCAGAGAATAGCACCTCCGAGACTAAAATAAAAATCAGACATCAGAAAAAAACTGGAAAACCAGAATTCTCCAGAATATGCAGATTTGGTAGGAAGCCCGAGGTAGAGAAGGACATGAGCAAGTCTCGCAACAAAAAAAGTAGCGAGAAAAAATACCAAAAGATTCGTCGAAAAGAAGGCAGTATTGATCTGATATTTACGACCGAGACGCCACAACATCCAATAAAATAATATGAAAGAAATGGTCAAACAAAGACCAAAAGTCATAACAGGAACACTCGTATCACCAAAGGTAAATGTGTAGAGTTCTGGGTACATAATACTCGTAGTATATGAAACATGATGAAGATGCAATATCCTCCTTTCGTGAAATATTCTATTGCAGAGTAAAAAATATCAGTATAAATAATATATATTAAATATTAATTTTGAATAATTCTCTCGGAAACATACATGTTAAATTTTTAGCGGGAGTGTGATGAAGGGTAACTCCTACGAGCTATATATTGACCATATTTAACAAGAGGATTTTGATAGATTGTGGTATAGATAAAGACGGCACTCTGGGTATACCTAATCCAGAAACAATAGATGCTGTTCTTCTCTCACATGCACACATTGACCATATAGGTTCATTGTTGTATTTTTTTCTTTCAAATAAAAATTGCCGTATATTTATACCAGAAGGGGCAAAGAAAGCTATGAAAATAGCTCTTCTGAGGACACACGAAATCCAAAGCAGGCAGACAAAAGATGATCGAGAATACAAAAATTGCACAAAATGGCTCCAAGAATCAAGAGAATTAGTCACAAAATTGATGAATTATTTTGAATTAAACAATAATTCCACCCGTTCTGAGGAAAAAATGAGCCGAAAGGGCAGAAAACAACCAACATTGGAACATGAAGAAAGGGCTGCACTAGAAGAGGCTGAGACTGAGAAAATGAAGCAAACCAGAAAACACACAAAAGAAACCCTCACAAAAAGACTATGACTCGAATGATATGATATAGATAAGGAGCATGATTTACGCGAACTAGCAACACAAGATGATATAAAATTCAAATGAACAATAAAACATATGGCGAAGGTAATTTTGGAAGCAAGAATTACCACAATATATGAACAAAAAATGAGAAATCTTGCAGACTCCCATGTGATTACAAAAATGGATGTAGATAATTGTATTAAAAAACTCGAAGAATTAACTCTGGGTGAATTTTATAGAGTATTTGATGGGAGAGATAACAAAAAATATGATTGAAGAAGAAAAGTAGAAGTAATGCCTCTTAATTCTGGGCACCTCTATAGTTCAACTTCAGCCATGTATTATTTAAGAATAGGAGGACCCACATGAATCAAAATTCTCTCGACAGGAGATTTAGGTAATGAAAAATTGCCATACCCTTACCCAAAAATGGATATTTCACCCCTAGAAATACCGGTAGAGAAAAAAGAAAAGGAACAAGAAGGTGAGATAGGAGAAAAACATGAATACCAAAAAATGGATTGTATTATATCAGAAGGGACATACGGTCACACCTGGAAACATGAATATGAAGCAGGAATGAAAGATCTTGAACAAGTTCTTATAGATGCCATCAGGAACAATAAAGATGTAATAATACCTGTCATTAGTTTGGATAGGCCCATATATGGTATGTGGGAAATCGTCACAAGGCTTTTTGAAGGAAAAAGCGAAGCATGAAAAGAGGCACAAATAAAACCAGAAGAAGTAGATATACTCTATGTAGGGCAAGATATGCAATCATTTTTCCCAACAAGTGGCAATAATGTTATGTGGAAAAAGATACAAAAACACTGGAGCTATCTTGAAAGAGATAGAATTCTCAATAAAAAATGAAAAAAAACACGAATAATTTTTGTTGCCGGAGGATTTGTACAAGAAGAATCTCCTGCAGCACAAATATTACTAAAGTCACTCCGAATAAAAGATACACAAGTAGTTGTTATTAACTATTGTGGTGAAAAAGGAAGTAACGGGGATAATATGATATCAGGAAAGCCTTTTAAGGTAATAGAAAAGTTAAAATGAGGTGAAAAAATTGAACATACTTTGTGTCTATCGTGAGAACAAAAGGGGCACCGTATTGGCTCTATTTCAGGGCATGCAGACTCAGAAACAATTGTAGGGTTGATAGACAAGGTAAGCAAGAATGGTACAAAAATATTTATACACCATAGCTGAGTTGACTCCAGGGAAAAATTAATGAACAATATAAAAAGAAGTCTTAGAGAGAAAAAGCCAGAAGTAATCCTCCCCCGAAAAGGAAGAGAATACCCCATTAAACAGATCAAAACTAAATAACTATCTCGCGTATTCAATATACCGATTCTCGCGACTGACCATGACTTTCACTTCACCTGGATACTGGAGGTTATCTTGGATACCAACTGCGATTTCTCGTGCAAGTTTCTCTGCTTCGAGGTCTGATATTTTCTTCGCATCGACGAAGACTCTCACTTCTCGACCAGCTGAGAGAGCATAGGCCTTCTCTACACCAGCAAAACTCGTCACAAGGTTTTCCATGTCCTTCATTCGTTTGATATATTCCTCGACATTGGCACGGCGAGCACCAGGACGGACCGCGCTAATGGCGTCTGCTATCATGATAATACCCGTCTCGATACAAGTCGCTGGGATAGCACCATGATGAGCTTCTGTGAGATTGATGAGTTTTTCATCAAATCCATATTTGCGTAGGATTTTACCACCGATTTCTGGATGTGTCCCCTCGATATCATGATCGAGGGCTTTTCCGATATCGTGAAGCATACCCCCTTGAAGAGCTATCTGTGGGTCAGCACCAACTTGCTTGGCGATAGACTCTGCGATATAGGCAACTTCTTGGGAATGCTTGAGAATATTCTGACCATAGCTCGTACGGAATCGTAGCTTACCGATGAGACTCACTATCTCATCCGGAAAACCAGTTATATTCATCTCAGAGAGAACTTGTTGTCCGAGCTTGAGGATGAGCTTCTCAGCGTCTTTTTGATTATTTTGAACGATTTCCTCGATGCGTGCTGGCTGGATTCTCTTGTCTGAGAGGAGATCTTCGAGCGACTTCTTCGCGACATAACGACGGAAGAGATCGAAACTCGAGATGAATATGGTATTTGGGGTGTCGTCGATGATGATAGAAACACCTGTTTCTTTTTCAAATGTTGTGATATTTCGTCCTTCTTTACCGATGATTCTTCATTTCAGATCATCACTCTCGAGCTCGATAGTGGTCTGAGTGGTTTCAGCTGTGACGGCTCCTGCATACTGCTGCATAGAATTGACGAGGATTTCTCGGCACACATCTTCTTCACGGATACGGAGTTCTGCTTTTTTGCGGTCAATATGCTTCAGGAAATCAGCTTCTGATTGCTCTTCTATCTGTTCCATGAGCCTCTGTTTTGCATCTTCTGGTGAGAGCTTCGCGATTTCTGAGAGTTTCTTCGTGATATCAGATTTTTTCTTTGTAAGTGTCTCCTCTTCACGAGCGAGCGCTTCTTTTGCTTCATTGATTTCTTCAGTTTTTTTGACGAGCTCATCGAGTTTCTGATCGAGCTTTGTTTCTTTTTGTTCGAGTCGAGCTTCTATATCGATAGCTTTTTTCTCTATTTCAGCCGCACGGTCACGATCTTCTTTGGCCTGTTTACGAGCGTCATCCATGAGTTTTTGAGCGTCATGGTCAGCCTTTCGACGGATTTCATTTGCCTCTTTTTCAGCAGCATTCACGATACCATCAGCATGCATACCTCACTGTTTCTTCTGAAGTGTTATGTAGAAGAAAAACGCTCATACACCGATGAGCAAGCCTATAAAAAGGCTTCAAAACGAAAACATAGGATGGAATTAGGGAACTAAAATGATGATTTTTCTGCTCTAGCTAGGGTACTGTTTCT
>JAGOOR010000026.1 GCA_017992415.1 Candidatus Altimarinota bacterium | reverse complement strand
TTTAAATTTGGAGGGTAAATTCGTAATAGAATACAAAAGATGTCATAAAAAATCTCTCCATTTCTGGAGAGATTTTTAGAGATAAAAAGTATATGATTACTTGATTTCAACGGTAGCGCCTGCTTCTTTGAATTTTGCAGCGATTTCTTCTGCCTCTTTCTTTTCAATATTTTCTTTGATAGCACCACCAGTTTCAGAAAGAGTTTTTGCTTCTCCGAGACCGAGACCAGTGTATTCACGGACGAGCTTGATAGTACCAATCTTATTAGCACCACAGTCTGTGAGGAAAACACCTACAGTACCACCTTCTTCTTCAGCTGGAGCAGCACCACCAGCAGCAGCTACTGGAGCAGCAGCTGAAACACCGAATTTCTCCTCCATAGCTTCGACGAGCTCAGCGAGTTCGACGATTGTGAGCTTCTCGACGAGGTCGAGAACTTTTTGTGAATTATCTGACATAAAAATAACAATAAAAAATAAATATTACGCTGCTGTAGCGAGATCGCTGACAGTAGCTTTTCCTGTTTCCTCAAGTTTTTGCTTCGCGCCATCGAAGAATCGAGCGAGAGAGCTCACGGGTGAGAGGAGAGAACCCATGAATTTTGCGAGCAATACATCCCGAGATGGGAGTGATGCGAGCTTTTTGGTAGTCTGAGCATCCTGGAGGGAATCATCGAGGTAAGAGCCTGTAAATACAAGCTTATCTTTACCTTCGAAACCTTGAGAGATATTATTAACAACAGAAAGAGGCGCTATAGCGTCTTCAAAAGACATCAAGATAGCAATCTGTCCTGTTAACATATCATCAGGAATGTCGACTCATTTGATTTCTTTGACAGCGAGCTGAATAAGAGTTTTTTTAGCAACTGTTATCTTGCCACTGACAGGGAGGAGTCATCGACGAACGAGACTTACTTCCGCAACTGTAATACGATTGCTCTGCACGAGAGCAAAAGATTTAGCGCGGGTGAGATCAGCCTTGAGTTCGGTGAGAGTCTCAGACTTTTTTGCCTTTGACACAGTCATAACAAAAAAGGATAAAAAATAAAATGTCGAAAAAAACAAAAATACGCCATAAGAGGCGTATTCTCAATAAGTATATTTATAAGTATCTCATGAGTTTTGCCTCGGTAGGTCTTGTATAATTGAGTAAAATCAACTAATGCCTACTGTCTTCGACCAAATTATAATATGTATTTATCAAAAATTTGCAAATGTTTTTAAAATGTGGTTATATGTCTATATGAAAACAAAAACCCTCATATTATTTCTCCTCTCACTCATAAGTATTGTAGGAGTCCTATCAACAATAAATACTTCTTTTGCTGAGGACCCGTGCAGCTGAGGTTGATATGGTCCGGGCTGTACAGAGACACCTCCTCCTCCACCATTATTACAGCCACAACCTCCTCTTATTCCTGAACCTAAACAGAATAATCTAACATATGATCAGCAAATTGTTTATTATTATTGTTCTCTCAAATCTGGTACATCTAGTGCTAGCTCTAGTGGTGGTTACAAATCAACTCTAAGATCAAATGGTACTACTTGGATAGAGGATAGTCTTGCTATACCCGGTGGTAACACGGTGTGACCTGTGAGTAATTCAACCTTAGTGGTCGCTACTACGAATTATCAAACACAAGCTCAGTGCAGAACATCCAATAAGGCTCGTCCTCAGGATATATGTATTGTAGATAATAGTATGTGTAAATATGCAGATCCTCTTAATCCGAATGATCCTCTTAATCCGAATGATCCTCTTAATCCGAATGATCCAGAACCTCCTCTCCCACCTGCGCCAGATGAAGACAAAACTCTCTGTCTCCAAAAGGAATTTACAACTGTACCTGATTTTGGAAATATGTGAGCATACCAACTCTGTAGTAATGGAGGCACCTTTACTAAAACTGTCTCAGGTTCTCAATGAAATATTCTTACATTTTCTGGATATTGTGAAAATCCAACGAGCATAGATAATAATAAGGAGAGATGTACTTATAAAATTACAACTGACGATACCAATGTTGCCCTGCCACCATTTTACATAGGCGGTACTGTCTCTGGTGCTAATGGTCTAGGTATTCCCTATATTCAGGTCAATCTCTCAACACCTTCTGGCGAAACAAAGTCTACAGATACAGATATATCAGGTAATTATATATTTAATGATCTTGATATTGGTAGTTATTCTGTTCGTCCGAGTAATTCAATGCCCTATATTTTTCCAAATAATGAGTCAGTTAATCTCGTCAACTCAAATGCAACAGTAAATTTCTCCGGTATAGATACTACTGCGGTTATTAATAAAAACCTGGCTGGACTTCTCGGTAGTGATTCAACTGATACTAACGATTGGCTCACAGATCTTTCTGACAAGTGGAATAATTTTGGTGGGAATTTACCTGATGCACTTGATTTGGCAACCTTTAGTAATTCAAAAGGGGGCGGTAGTATATTTGCAAATAATTCACTCTCATCCCTCTTTAGTAATGGGTTCTTATCTTCCAACCCCTATTCGCCTGCTCTCCCAAAATATGCAGAAAAAACTAATGTGTGTGGGGATGGCATAAAGCAGAATGGTGAAGTCTGTGATGATGGTGTAAAAAATGGAAAATCTGGATACTGTAGTTCAGACTGTCGTTACAGTGGTGAAGTAAAAACAACTGGGAAAACAACAACTGATACACAAAATCCTAACGAAGTTGTAAATACTAACGAAGTTGTAAATACTATATCTCTTGAGAGCTTCACTGAACTATCAGATACAATTAGTAAAAACCTATCTGGAGGTATGAAGATACTTCAAACATCTATCAATCGTGCTTCTGGTTCGATAAGAGAATCTCAAGATTCTCTCAAAGAACAGCTCATGAAATATACCTCTCCTCGAACAAGAGAAATTATGAAACAAGCTGCTGCAGTTACGGCAGAGGTGGCTCAATATTCAGCCATAGTAATAGCCTCTGTGCTCTGAGTTTGAGCGTTATCTCTCCAAATTATGGCATTCAAAGCTCATTGGATATCCTATACCGTACAAGCTGGTGATACTCTCGACTCTCTTGGTAGTAAATTTACTATGACGGACCGAGCAATGAAAACAAAAAATAAAGCACTCAAAAAATGAGAACTCCGTCCTGGTATGAAAATCAAGGTACGAAATCGTCACTTCATGGAAAAGGATTATCTCGATCAGCTCAAGTTTGTACTCAAGGATAGTCTTGAAAAGAGAAATTATGGTAAAATGTCTACTAAAATCGATAAAATATTTGCAAAGAAGTAAAAACTAATGTAGAGTGATTATATGCCAGAAACAACGACACAACCAGCTCAGGCTCCTGCTAGCAATCTCTTTCCAGTTACTGGGGGAGATGCTAGCGGATTAACAGCTTCTCCCCTCTCTGGGGGATTGCCTGGTGTCGATATGTCTCAGAGTGAGAAAGATGCCATCATGCGTCAGATACATCCTATATTTCTCACGACACATTCAGAAGAAAAAGCTCCAGTCCAGCAGGGGAATTTTGATAAATTTCTAGGATTTCTCCGTCTTTGTCTCGAGTGATTCCTCAAACTCGTAGATATAGTCGTCGATGCTGCAATACAAATTGCTCGTCTTTTTGTCTGGGTAATCGCCATTATATGAGTTCTCATCGTTGTCACACTCATGACGAATACAACAGATAAGTTCATTGATATTCTCAATAGCTCTATCTTTCCCATCGTCGGACTTGAAACAAAAATTCAAAAAGTTGGTCCTACAAATCCTGTTCTTACCATTCCTGCGGATCAACAAAACCTAGAAAGCTCAACTATTTCAGGAGATAATACAGAAGATGCAACTTCTGCAGAAATCGCACGACAAGAACTCATCAAGGCTCGTAGAGCTCGATTAGCTGGAGAATAAACTAATAGACTTCACGCGGTTTGCTCCCTTCTGATGGTCACACCACACCCATCTCTTCGAGAGCATCCATGACCCTCGCAGCACGGGCATATCCTAATTTTAGCTTCCTCTGAAGAAGTGATGTTGATGCTTTGCCGCTTGCTCGAACGACCTCTATAGCTTGCTGAATTATGAAATCATCTTCTTCATCGGCACTTCCATCACCATTTATATCTCCAGGTCAGTTATTTTTTGGTCAATCTAGAATAGTCATATCATACATATTTGCAGCAGTGTCTGCATCTGTATGCATTTTGATAAAGTGAATCACTGCTTCTACTTCTTCTGTTTTCACGAATACCCCCTGTACGCGTTCAGGCTCCATAACACCACTTGGAGAATAGAGCATATCTCACTTCCCGAGGAGATCCTCAGCACCAACACGATCAAGAATTGTTCGTGAATCTATCTGAGATGCTACTGTAAAGGCTATACGACTTGGAATATTTGCCTTGATAAGACCAGTAATAACATCAACAGAAGGTCTCTGAGTAGCAACAATAAGGTGCATGCCAACAGCTCGAGCCATTTGGGCAATACGAGCAATATTGTTTTCCACTTCTTTTTTATTACCACTCATCATGAGATCTGCGAGCTCATCTATAACTATGACAATAGCAGGCATTTTCTCTTCTTTTGAAGCTTTTGCATTATATTCTGCGAGATTACGGGTTCGTGCTTCTGTGAGGAGATCATATCGTCGTATCATTTCGGCTACACACCATTTGAGAGCATTCAGTGCCTTATCTGGATGGTTAATAACGGGGGCTAGGAGATGTGGAATGCCGTTATAAACTCACAACTCAACACGCTTTGGATCAACCATAATCATACGGAGCTCAGCTGGTGAGTTTCTCAGGAGTAGAGAAATCAGAAAACCATTCATTCCTACTGACTTACCCGAGCCAGTCTGTCCAGCTATGAGGAGGTGAGGCATATCTTTGAGATCACACACTACTGCATCCCCCGCTATTCCAGAACCAACACACATAGCGAGTTTTGAAGTGTTTTTTGTAAAAATAGTACTTTCGACTATTTCTCGAAGACTTACTACATCACGACGGTCATTTGGAACCTCAATTCCGACCAGTCCAAGTCCAGGAATAGGAGCCTGAATACGAATGTTTTTTGCCTTGAGAGCTAGTGTGAGATCTTTTTTGAGCGCTTCTATTTTATTGAGTTTCACGCCTTCGCTTGGCTTGAGACGATATTGAGTGACTGTCGGTCATACTTCAAATCCAGCCATAGAGACTTCTATACCAAATTGTAGGAGAGTTCTCTCTATAATAGCAGATTGGAGTTCTATTTCTTCTCGTGTCAGAGGTTTTCATTTTGGATGACGAATCAAGAGGTCGCTCCGAGGATATTGCCATGATCACTTAAATGGTTTAATATCCGTATGTTTATCAGCGCTATTTTTTGAAATAATGGGGACTGAACGAGTAGTGGCTGTTGTTTTTCATAAAACAGACTGATTGGTTAGGGGTTTATTTTCTAATACTGATCATCTGTTTCTGATTTTTTCAAAAAAGCTTGTTTTTTCTTCTGGCTCATCACGACTGGTGGAGAGTTTTTGAATCTTAGTTTCGAGCTCCTCATTTCGAGTTCTGAGGCGTTTTTCTTCTTTTGGTGAGAGTTTTTTTCTTTCTTCTTGACGATCACGAATTGAATCAGAAAAAGTATTCAACATCTCTATCTGTTTTCTATAGGCATAGCCACTTGCCTCCCCAAACTGTGAAAGTATTTTTCTGTATGAAATATGGAAAAGAAGGTAGAGAGAAAAGAGTAAAAAACCTATCAAGAGTGTGATGGCTGGAATCTTATCAAACCAGAGTATAAGCGGATCATGAACATCGAAGAAAAGACCCCTTTCTGCATAAAAATAACTCCAGAGAGAAACACTTGAAATCCAAAAAAACAACAACCCCAAGCCCCTTCTCATATCAAAAGAACTCTTTCCAAAGATCATGTGTCCTCCTACGAGACAAGCTATGGGGGAGAAAAACCATCGAAAATATGGTCAAAAAAGAGGTGATAATGCCTCTGATAGATATTCTTTTTGAGCAAAGAAGACCAAAATAGCTGCAAATATCAATAAAAACCCAAAAATCATAGTCTGGGTCATCTGTGAGAGTCCGAGGATGTTTTTCTTGCGTGCCATAGGAATAGAATGCCTGTAGTATACGCAAAAAAAATGTTTTTCTAGTAGCCCCGCTTGTCTGACAAAAAAACGATGTATAATTAGAATACTTATTTTTTCCTCATCAAATTATGTACTCACTCAACAGAGCACAGCTCATCGGAAATGTGACAGCCGATCCAGAGGTGCGAGCACTGCCTAGCGGACAACGAGTTGCCAATTTTTCAATCGCCACAAATCGCCGATACACAGATAGTGCTGGTGTACAGCAAGATGTGCCCGAATATCACAATATATCGCTCTTCGGGAAACTCGCAGAAATAGCTGAACAATATCTCAAAAAAGGAAACAAAGTTTACCTTGAAGGTCGGATTCAGACGCGGTCTTGGGAGGATCAGTCTGGCCAGAAAAAATACAAAACAGAAATAGTTGGCGAACAAATGATCATGCTTACTCCCAAGTGAAGTCACGAAGGAGGAGAACATTTTTCAAAAAATCCAGAAGAAGAATCCCATGAAACTCCTGCGGTGCACACCACTATACCTCCGCAAGAAGAAAGAGTCTCTATCGAAGATGTACCATTCTAGAAAATAAACTTATTTTTTAAAAAGACCTCCGTTTCTGGAGGTCTTTTATTATATAATACAGAGATTATTCACCAGCTTTGCGAGAATTTGCGAGAGCTTTTGTACCAGCTTTTTTGATAGGAACGAGTTTACACTCAACATGCTTACGCATAGTTGGGTGATTATCGAACCGTTTGAATTTTTTTGTTTTGTCCATATCAAGGGGGTTCATCTTGATATAACCACATTCTTTCCCTGATTCGAGAGAGATGAGCTTGAATTTTTGACCTTTTCCTTTTGCCATAAAAATACATTAGATATACGGAAATATGTGTGGATTATACAAAAGAGTATTATTTTGCAAATTTTTATTGCATTTTGATGCCATTCTTGAGCATAACCTCATGGACACTGTGCGCGGCGAGACATCACTCTGCCGCAGACATGATAGTTTGGCGGAACTTTGCAGACCCAGTTGTCACATCCCCTGCCGCATAAATTCTTTCATGAGTACTTTTTTGGTGCTGATCAATCTTGATACAACCTTCTTCATCAACCTCAACTCCGAGATTTTGGATAAGCTCAACACTTGGAACAGAACCAACTGCTATAAAAATCCCCTGAGTGGGAATAGTTCGTCCATCCTTTGTTGTCACAGACTCCACGGAGAATTGACCATTAATTTCTGCCACCTCAGTACTATAGATGATTTCCATATTTGATTCTTCTTGTACTTTTTTTACCCAGATTGCTTCTGCTTTTGCTGTATCTTTTCGGACAAGTATCTTCACTGTTTTACAGAGGTGTGCCAGATAGAGAGCTTCTGTAAAAGAAGAATCCCCTCCTCCAACAATAACCACGTCCTTTCATCGAAAGAAATTTCCATCACAAGTTGCACAATATGATACCCCTGCACCGAGTAATCTATCTTCACCAGGTACATCGAGATGACGATATGCATTTCCTGTAGCATAGATGAGGAAATCACATGTATATATCTCTTTTCTTGCTGTTGTCACTTGGAGTATTTTTTCAGGTAACTCTTCTATTTTTATGACTGTATCATAGTTAATCTCAGATCCAGATATTTTCGCATGCTCTTCAAATCTCTTCATAATATCAGCACCTCATTCACTAATAGTTCCCGGGTAATTCTCAACACAATGAGAAGTGCCTAGTGCACCACCAGGCTGGGCTCCGATAATGAGATTACGGATACCATAACGACTCGCGTACATACCAGCTGGAAGCCCAGCTGAACCTGTACCGATAATAATGAGAGGATAATGAGTCATATACGATTACTTACTTTTATTTACATTATTGTATTATTTTTTCCTAAAGCACAAACCCCTTCCTTTTATAACTTTTACTATTTTTTATAAAACTATATTGTCAATCTATTCTTTTTTTGCGGGTATGATTTTTTTTCTACGCTAGGAGACATGTCAAAAAACCTCGTTATCGTAGAGTCTCCCGCAAAAGCGAAGACCATTGAGAAATATCTCGGAGCTGATTATACCGTCAAGGCATCAGTTGGTCATATACGAGATCTCGAGAAAAAAAAGATGGGTATAGATATAGAAAATGGCTTTACCCCTTCATACATAATAGATGAGGATAAAAAAACAGTTGTATCTGGACTCAAAAAGCTCGTAAAATCTGCTGAAACTGTCTACATAGCAACAGATGAAGATCGCGAATGAGAAGCAATATGATGGCATCTCTGTGAAGCACTCTGACTCGATCCAAAAACAACAAAACGAGTGACATATACAGAAATCACCAAAAAAGCTATCGAAGCTGCTCTCAAAAATCCAAGAACTCTTGATATGGATCTCGTCTATGCGCAGCAAGCACGACGGATTCTGGACCGTATTGTATGATTCGAAGTCTCCCCTATCCTCTGGAGAAAAGTTCCAAGTACAACGACACTCTCAGCTGGACGAGTACAATCTGTCGCTGTCCGTCTCATCGTCGATCGAGAGAGAGAAATAGAGGCCTTCGTACCAACAGAATCATGGAAAATGCGAGTAAAACTCGATAAAAATGTCATCGCCGATCTCTCAAAAGTGAATGGAAAGGCCCCAAATATCAAGACTCAGCAGGATGCAGAATTATTTCTCAAACAATTCGGTGGAAGCTCAGAAATTAAACCTGGTGAAAAAGAGAAAACACTCGTCGCCTCACTCAAGCAAAAATATGATTTCACGCTCGAAGATGTCGATACAAACGAAACATTTCGTATGCCTGGCGCACCTTTTACTACCTCTACACTCCAGCAGGAAGCCAGCCGTAAAATGGGATTCGGAGTAAAACAAACAATGGGCATCGCTCAGTCTCTGTACCAGAATGGGCATATATCCTATATGCGTACCGATTCCGTCAACCTCTCTGCTGAAGCGATATCTGCCTGTCAGGACTACATTAATAGTTCTTATGGTGAAAATTATAGCATGAAGGATGGGCGAAAATTTGCCACAAAAACAGCAAATGCTCAGGAAGCACATGAAGCTATCCGTCCGACTCATATCGAGCAAGACCCAGCAAGTATCAAGCTCGAAGGAAATGAACTCAGACTCTATAAGCTCATATGGGAGCGAACAGTCGCATCACAGATGCAGGCAGCGAAAGTACAAACAACTACCTATACTTTTGCACCTAAAGAAATAGATCAAAAATGGCAGACAAAAGGACAAGTTATCCTCTTTGACGGGTTTCTAAAGCTCTACGAAGAAGGTACTGATGATGAAGAAGAAAAAGAAGGTGAGGTAACACTTCCTATGATCGCAAAATGAACTGAGCTCAACTCTGAACTCTTCACTGGTACACAGACTTTTACCCGAGCTCCTGGTCGATATACAGAAGCGACTCTCGTTAAAAAACTCGAATCAGAAGGAATTGGGCGTCCATCTACCTATGCTTCTACGATATCAACAGTTCAAGATCGTGGCTATGTTGAAAAGAAACAAAAATATCTCTTCCCTACTTCTCTTGCCCGTATCGTCAATGAGTTTCTCGAGAAAAACTTTGCACAAATGGTGGATTACAAATTCACGGCCAATGTTGAAGAAGAATTCGATAAAGTATCTCGTGGTGAAGAACAGTGGCAGAAAATGCTCAAGACTTTTTACGATGGATTTCATCCTCAAGTAGAAAATGCTGGAGGCTCTGAGCGTGTTACAGGTGAGAGGATACTTGGTAAGCACCCAAAAACTGGTGAACAGGTATCTGTACGCATGTGACGATATGGTCCATGTATTCAGATAGGTGAAAAATCTGAAGATAAAAAACCAACTTTTGCGAGCATTCCAGCTGGAGTCGATATGGAAACTATTACGCTCGAACAAGCTGTAGAGCTCTCTTGCCTCCCTCGAACCCTCGGTCAGAAAGATGGTCTGGATGTGAAAGCATCTATTGGGAAATTTGGTCCATATGTCGTCATAGAAAAAACCTATGTCTCTATTCCTGCTGATGCCACATTTACAGCCTATAATGTGACACTCGAACAAGCACTTGAACTCATAGCTGCAAAACAATCTGGTGGATGAAATGTTATCGCTGAATACGGAGATATTCAGGTCCTCCGTGGGAAATTTGGTCCGTACCTCAA
>JAGOOR010000025.1 GCA_017992415.1 Candidatus Altimarinota bacterium | reverse complement strand
CAGACTGTTATCCGCCCTGGCTGTGCGAGGTTACTAATCGTACGAGTGAAGAGAGTTCTGTTCTCTACTGTATCGAGAATGGGAAATACTTGTTCTCAGAGTGTTTCACTGTGTTTCTGGAGAAAATGTGAAATACCAGCGATACAATATATACCAGAATCTGGAGAAGAACAAAATGCGAGATCGTGAGTTGCCTGTGAGAGTGCTGATACGAGATCGTAGAGTCTGTCATCATGGAATTCGAGAGCATTTTTTTCAGATATAATAGGTGTTCCTATATATCTCTGAGGAGCTACTTCGATGAGATAATCCACATACATACGGATACCTCGAGTTGTTGGAAGCCTTCCTGCCGAATTATATGGTTGATAGACGAGTCACATCTCCTCGAGCTGTTTCATGTCATTGCGTATTGTCGCGGGTGATATCTCCATTGCTTCGTCTCGGACGAGAGATTTACTCCCTGTTGCGTAACCACTTTTGATATATTCTCGGACGATGAGTCAGAGGATTTGGATTTTTCGAGCATCAATGGAAGACTTTCTGGACACTTTTTCTACAAATTAAAAAATAAAAGAGAAAAGAGAATAGAGACGGAATTTTTTATAAAACCTTTCTTTTTTCTTTTTTCTTTTTTCTCTCTTCTTTCGGCAATATTTTTAGGACCGCCCCAGGGTTGTCATGGAAATTTTCCAATGAGATCAAATGCATAAGAGGGAATGCTTCATCCTTCGTAGTTTTTCAGTCTAAACTTCAAACTACTACGGAGAACGGGCTCTCATGCTCGAAGTGCTGTACTCAATACTGTTGGGTATCAAGCGGCTCCTCAGGAGAAAATTTTTTATAAGGAAAAAAAACCGATGAGATGCACCTCTGGGGAGGATGACCTTATTGTAAGAGAAAAGATGAAAGATAAAAGAGAAGAAAAGAGGATTTTATTCTTTTTCTGTTTCTTCTTCATTTTCATCCGGTCATTCGATGTTATATTCTTGCCCCTCTAGTCGCCGTACAACTTTTTGCGCAGTTTCATATATCTGTTCGATAGGAGTATTGCCGTCTGTAGTTTCTATATGAACTCATATTTCCTTGCCACCACCTGGTTGAGAATGATCATATCGCATTTGGAGCATAATTTTCTGGTTAATTTCTCTATATAATATGTATTCATTACATATGTCAAATGCTATAATATTCTTGTTTTTGTCTTGCAATTCATAATTCATATGTATAATCCAGCCACTTTCGTGATAACGGAAGCATTTATTTTTTATTTTCATCACAAATTCGCATGAAGAAATACGAACTCATGATGATCATCGATCCGAAGCTCGAGAAACAAGCCCTCGAGACGCTCATCAGCGATTTACGCTCTGAGCTCGATGTTCATGGACTCAGTATCGTGAATGAAGATGTATGGGGTGTACGCGATATGGCGTACAAAATCAATGGTTCTAAACAGGGCTATTACCTCGTCTACACTCTCTCACCTACTGATAGTCTCGATGTCCCTGGACTGAACTCAGTCTTTGGTATCAAAAAAGGCTTGTGGAGATATATGTTGACCATTATTCCTGCTTAAATTCATGAATTATGAGAACTGTTAACAAAGTCATCCTCATCGGAAATATAGCAAAAGATCCTCTCGTACGCAACACCACTGGTGGAGCAAAAAGTGCCCTCTTCGTCGTCGCAACTAACCGTGTCTACAAAGATAAAAATGGAGCTATCCAAAGTGAAGCCGAATTTAGCAACTGTATCGCGTGGGGTCCTCTCGCTGATCGCTGTGATCAATTTCTCCGAAAAGGAAAACTCGTCTATGTCGAAGGTCGACTCAAAACTCGCACCAAAGACCTCGATGACGGAACACGACTCCATCGTACAGAGATAGTCGTCATGAACCTCATCTTTCTCTCAAAACGAGAAGATGCTCCCGGCTATGCCGAAGAACATGATAGTCTCCCTCCTGAACATGCTGATATCCTCGATATCGACATGGAAGATGAAAATGTATTTTAATTTATTTCAAAATCCCTTATGACAAAGAAAAAACTCAAGACGGTTTGTCCGTTCAAATCAGCGGGAATCAAGCATATCGACTACAAAGATGTCGAGACACTTAAGAAATACCTCTCTCGCTATGGTAAAATCACACCACGATACTATACTGGCGTTAGTTTAAAATTTCAGAAGATGCTCTCTTCTGCTATCAAAAAAGCTCGCATCATGGCTCTCCTTCCATTTACTCTTGGCGAATAGCCCTTACCCTTCCTCACTATGACATTCTCACCAAAAAAGAAAAAGTCCAAATCAAAGACACGTATTCGTACATCTGCATGGGAAATCCGTGCAGGTAAGAAACTCCTCGAACGAACTCCGTTTCAGAGAGATGAGTCTGGCGCTATCATAGGCGTCACTCACAAGCCATTTACTATTATCGCAGAAAAACCAAAGGCTACAAAGAAGCCTAAGAAGGTAATTCGTGCGAAGTAAATTATGTCTTTTTCTCGTTCTCGTACTCGTCGGTTTTTGCTCCAGTCTCTCTATACCCGTGTTATCACGGGTATTTCTGCTTCCAAGGAGGCGGCATTTTTCGAAGATGCAGAACGGATAGAAGATGCGTATGTTACTCTCATACAGGACGCTATTCTCGAACAAGAGTGAAAGATTCTCTCTGTTATCTATGAAGCAGCTCCAAAGTATGACATCAAATCTCTCCCCACTGTCAATGCTCTCATACTCATGATATGTCTGGCTGAGATGTTGGTTGTATGCCCAGACGATGTACCTCCACGAGTTTCTCTCGATGAGGCTATAGAGCTCGCAAAGCGCTATTCTGACGATGCTAGCAAAAAACTGATCAATGGTATACTCAATACTGTTATCGCCCAGAGAGAAGCCATTATAGCTACATGGCCTACTCGCAAAGCGCTCAATTATTCCCTCTTCTCATCGAAGTAATGACTGATATTTTTGAAAAAATTCCTGAAATACTTCTTGGTCTTGGTATTGTACCAGAGGATATTTCTCTCTATCAGACTGCGTGTATCCACCGGTCTTTTCTCAATGAATCTCCAAAAGGAATCGCATCACACAACGAGCGACTCGAATTCCTCTGAGATGCAGCCCTCGAGCTTGCTATGACCCACCTCATCTTCACAACTTATCCTGACCGTGAAGAGGGATGGATGACTGACTTGCGGAGCGGGTATGTCCGAGGTACACATCTGGCAGCGATAGCTCTTGATTATCGGCTGACTGAGATTATAATGATGTCACAGGGTGAGAGAAATGCTGGAGGAGCCCAAAACCTCAATATCCTCGCAGATACATTTGAAGCAATACTCGGAGCACTCTACATGGATCAATGATTTGACGCTGTATTCCGTGTTGTTCGAGATATCATCTTTGCTTCCGAGCGAGTCAAAACAGAATCAAAAGATCCAAAATCTCGCCTCCAAGAACTCATCCAACAATATATAAACGAGACACCTCTCTATACCGTTCTCAGTGAAGAAGGAAAAGACCACGCAAAAGTATTTACAATATCATCTTCTATACTAGGTGTGACTATTGGCACAGGTATTGGAACAAATAAAAAACTCGCACAAGAGGCAGCCGCTTGCGATGCTCTTCAAGAAAAGGATAAGTGGGAACATCTGCTCCAGTCTCAAATATAGAGAACGATTTTCCTTTGACTTCCGTACAGATATTCGTATATATAGATAGAACGATTTTTAATTCTTCCTACCAAATTTATGGTTGCTATTACCGCTTCAAATATTCAATCAGCGTTTGAGACTCTTCTCTCTCAGCTCAGTGATAAAGAATCATATGTGATTACACATCGTATCGGGCTCTATGGACACAAAGAAACACTTCAGGAAATTGGCGATAACTACGGAATTACACGAGAAAGAGTGAGACAGATAGAAGACAAAGGAGTGAAAAGTATAGGAAGTATGATCAAGAGCACTCCGCTCGCTGATATACAAGGCATGGCTGCTCGCATCCTCCATGAACATTCTGGTATTATGTCTCGAGATGCTCTCGTTTCAGTTCTCATAAAAGAACTCGGTATGGCAGGTACTATCAACAAAGGTATGATGGAGGTTATTCTCCAGGCAGATTTTGATATGCAGAAGAGCAAGCCACGACTCAATACTGTTACTTATTTTCATGAACCTCAGATTACTCGTAAATCTATCGAAGCTGTTCATTCTGAAGCTGTGAAGATGCTCAAAAAACGACGCGATGTCATGGAACAAGAAGGTCTATATGAGAAAATCCTCGAAACACACAAATCACAGTTTTCTTTTCTCAACATGGCTCTCATCGATGCTATCATGGATGTATTCCTCGATGTCGTGAAGGGTGAAAAAATCATGATAGGTCTTGCTAGCTGGCATATTCTCAATCCAAAAACACTCAAAGATAAGGCTATCTATATCTTCAAAAAGACAAACAAGCCACTTCACTTCCTCGAACTTGCCAACTCTATCTCTGGTCACTTCAGTACCAAGGTAAAAGTAAACACCGTTCACAACGAGCTTATTCGTAACAACGAATTCGTCCTCATCGGTCGTGGTATTTACGCGCTTAAAGCATGGGGTTACACTTCTGGTACTGTCCAGGATGTCATCCTCGAAATCTTTAACCAGATTAAAAAACCTATGAGTTCTGATGATATCACTGCAGAAGTTCTCAAAACTCGCATCGTCAAATCAAATACTATCTACATGAATCTCCAGAATAAAAAAATATTTGAACGAGTCGGACGAAATCTCTATCAGCCAAAAGGCATGAAGAAATAATATTTCTCAATCACAAAAATCCCTCCAAATTTGGAGGGATTTTTATGAGTGACCTTTTATATTCCCTGTATGAGCGGTATGAGTTCTACGATACGAGAATGGTAAGCGGTGTTTTGAGAGAGGCCATCTGCGACGATGACAGCATTGAGATCTGGTATTGCAGTTGAGAGGGTTAATGCTATAGGTATGACTCGAGGCGTTCCTGAATCTATGAGCATTATCTTGAGCGAACAACTTGCAGAGAGACAATTTATATTACTTAACTTTTCCTCAAGAGTTTCATCATTCGCATTAGTAGCTTCAGTGATATCCATTCAGTCCAGACTATTGGTGCTAATGTTTCAAAAGAAGGGGGTTACACTGGAGCTATTACCACTGTGAATAAATTCTATGACGAGGTTTTTTTGTGAAGAATCTTCTCATTCGGTTTTTATCTTCATACTGAGATTTGTCGTATCTCTGCCAGAGAGATCAAACAATATACCACTGAGACTGGAAAGTGTGTGGAAAGAGGAATTTTTCTGACTTGTACCAAATCATCGAGTGGTTGTGTCCTCTTCAAATAAATTAATTCTCAGAGGCAGATAAGTGTGTTCTGATACTATGATATATTCGCCAGGATTTTCACTACTGAGATTCGGGGGAAGAAGGGAAATATTTTCATCAGTACCGAGGATAATCCTGTTTTCCGTATCTCTATTTTCTCGAGAGATTCAGAAATTATTTTTTGCCAACTCTACCTGACTCCGTGCTCCATAATATGATTGCACTGAGTCTTCGAGTCCTCTAATCTGTTTTGAATAGGGTATAATTCTCTCCAAGAGTATCATTGCAAAAATCAGTACAACACTGGTAATCATAATCGTCACGAGAAGTGCTGATCCTTTTTGTCGAGATGAATGAGTATTTTTTGACATGTTTTTAGAGGGTATCGAGATCAAACAGTGTTGTTATCATTCGTGGGGTATTTTCTGATTCCTGAATGAGTCCTCTTGCAATTATTTTCTGAGAGAGTGTTACTTCGAGATGTATTTGTACTACTGGAGAAAAAGCCTCTTCACCAGCTCATGACATCTGTCTAGGAATTTTGAGAGGAAAGGGGAGAAACCCCGCATGAATCACATTCATGTCAGGAGAACTGATGTCTGCCCATACGAGAGTATCTGCGGCACCTGAAATTTTATTGACGCTATCGATAGATTCGCAGGGGTTTTCTTCTCATCAAAAATCTGTATGAGGCGCCCAAGCATCTATAATACCATCACCACTTGAGGGGAGTGTATCACAACTCACGAGACGGGTTATTTGAATCTTTCCGAGACATCCTGTCATTGATGTTTCAGGATCACATACAGGAGTGCTCCTAGAGGGGTCTTGGATGTATATATGTCTGAAATAAGTTCTCTCAAAACTGTTGTCTGGGAGTTTTTTTATGAGATAGAGATCACCCATTCATTTATCGCGCAGGTCTAAATTATTTATTGGGAAAATGGGAGGAAGTTTCATCGGAGTTGCAAAACCGGCAAGAGATCCGTGATTTACGCCCAGTTCACTATATTGCCCATAAGCCATTTGATTATCTCAGAGCGATTCACTAAATATGGGATTCGCCCCTCTAGGGGATATATGGTTCCCATTGAGACAACCTTCCCCCTCATCACCACTATCACCATTCTCTATACCACAGATATAGTGTATTGGTTCACCATTCGGATTATCACCATTTCCATAGTGTGAAGTTGTGGAGTATGTCCAGCCTTCATCGGAGAGGGATTTCTCGTATCACAGTATACGACGATTGAAATATTCTTCGTAATCGAGGGATCCTCCGTCTCGTATGAGAGAAGAGATTTTTTCATTAAGATAAAAAAGATTTCTCTGTATATTGATAGATCCTGAGAGTCTCACCTGACTCTTGAGTATACCCTGGAATGATGCAAAAGCTGAGGTCAAAAGTATACCAGAAAGCACAACAGAAACGAGTACTTCTATCAGTGTAAAACCAGCATTCTTTTTATTTTTTGGGAGCGTTATCACGGGAGTTATTTTTTCGGATAAAAAAGAACCTGTATCAGTGTGGAGATGCTTCTGCCTATCTGAATAGACCTGGGGAATTTCCAAAACCTTCTCGGTCCATCAATAGCTACCCAGCTCCATATGCGGAGTAACCTAGACGATTTGAGAGATTTTATATTTCCAGTCAGGAGAGAATACCCTCATTTTATCACACCTTCGCACACGAGATATACCCCCTGCCATAGCAGAAATAGTGTTATAATAATTGTATTTGGGCGCTTATTTCACATCTTTCATAAGTATACGCTCAAACTTTTTGGTAGTCAATGTATTCCTCTTTACACTTGAAACCTTATCAGTATAAATTCGCCCATATGTCACCCTATACTCCTTTTCGTTCTCGTCGAGGGATTCATCATTTTCTTCCTGTTCGTCTCTTGGAAAATGTGTGGTTCTTTTTTTCCAAATCATCGTGGGGCATGAAGATCGTCCTCATGGGTGTTGTGAGTATATTTGCGGGACTTTTTTTCCCATGGATTCAGATAGGTGAAACGACTCATCTTGGAGCTTTTTCTCTCCTCTGTGGAGGTGTTGGTTGGTTGATTAGTCTTCTCATGCTCGGCATATTGATACACCTTTTTTCTTATGAATTGAGCCAGAAAATACAGAAATCATGGCATATCAATCTGGATCCTAGAACTCTCTATGTTCGTTTTGGAAATATAATCGTCCTAGTTACTCTCATTGTCAGCATAACACTTACTGGTGCAGCTAGAACTGTGAATCAGGATATTAGTATGACTCTTGATGTTTCATGATTGGTACTTACTCTCATGGGAGGTTTACTTCTCGCTCTAGGAGGTCTAGTGGTTCGTAAAAAAGAACAAAAAGATGCCTATAAGCATGTTTTTGTCCAAGGCGTAGAAAATGAAGATACAGATAGTTATAAAAAAATTCTCGGAGAAACGGAAGAAGGAAACATGAAATTGCCCATATAATTGCTGAAAACACTTTGACTTTCCATACTTTTTTTATACTCTATGCCCTATAATTTATTAGGGCTTTTTTATGGTGCAGACAACTTCCGGAGATGATTACTATGCTAATATTGAACCAAGTACGACACAGTCGGATACTGGGGTAGAGAAAAAGAAAATCAAAATCGTCGCCAAGAAGGTTATTTCTGTGAAACGGGAAAAGGCTCCTGAGCCAGAACCGGTTGAGACTGAAGAATACAATACGACGCAAGCAGTTCTCGATAATGAAGATCCTCCATATACTCCTCGTTCTGCTCAACCACCTCAAGGGGGGACGCTCGATTTGGGTTCGAAATTTGTCAGTCGTCCATCGGTTGTGTTTCATTCACATCAGAGTCGTTCAGTTCTTCCAGGAGGTCAGAAAACATCATCAAGCCCGTCATCTGGTACAGGTGCTCGCCCTTCATTTAATCGTTCATCAAATTGACCCGCTCGTCCCGGTGCTCCTCGCCCTGGCCAGCCCGCTCGTCCCGGTGCTCCTGGTGCCCCAAAAGGAAATTTCCGTAAACCAGATGCTCCAAAGAAGAATTTTAAAACAACAAAACGAGGCGCAAAACATAGACTCCCATTCCTCTCAACTGAAAAAGATGATGATACATTCCGTCGTCAAAAAAGTATCATAGGTGAGAAACAAGAGAAAAATGTTGATGACATCAAGCAGACTCTCGTTGATCGTGCCGGTCAGGAAGTAGAAATCGGAGATTTTCTTACTGTAAAAGAATTTTCTGATAAAATTGGTATTTCACTTGCACGAATCATAGGTGAGCTCATGAAGAATGGTATTATTGTGAACATCAATTCTCAGATAGATTTTGATACTTGTTTTCTCATCGCAGAAGGCTTTGATATCAAGGTCAAAAAGACACATTCTACAGATTCAAGTATCACCGATCTCCTTGATGGTAATATAGATGCGCTTCTGGCTACTGATGATGATGCTGACAAGGTGACACGCCCTCCCATTATCTCTGTTATGGGACATGTCGATCACGGTAAAACTTCTATTCTCGATTCTATTCGCAAGACCGAAGTAGCTGCTGGCGAAGCTGGATGAATCACTCAGAAAATTGGTGCTTATCAGATTACCAAAAATGGCAGACAAATGACTTTTCTCGATACTCCTGGTCATGAAGCGTTTGCTCTCATGCGTTCTCGTGGAGCGAGACTCACCGATATTATCATCCTCGTCGTTGCTGCAGATGAGGGGCTCAAGCCTCAGACTATTGAATCAATCGATCTCGCAAAAGAAGCCGGAGTGCCTGTGGTTGTTGCTGTCAATAAGATGGATAAACCAGGTGCTGATGTGGAAATGGTAAAACGAGCACTTGCTGAACATGAACTCACACCAGATGACTGGGGCGGTGATACTATCTGTGTACCATGTTCTGCAAAAACTGGCGAAGGAATTGATACTCTCCTCGAGATGGTTCTTCTCGTGTCTGACCTCAAACAACTCAAGTCTCATCCTACTCGACCTGGTGTTGGTACAGTTATCGAATCACATCTCGACCCAGGTCAGGGTGTTATAGCAAATATTCTCGTGAATGCTTGAGTATTTAGCCGTGGAGATGCTGTTTTCTGTGGTTCTGGCTGTGGCAAGATTCGTACAATGAAAGACTCTACTGGCAAAAATATCTCTGAAGCAACTTCGAGTATGCCTGTTCAGATTACTGGTCTCGATGAGGTACCAGAAGGTGGTCAGATCATGCAGGTCTTCCCAACACTAGAAGCTGCTCGCGAAAAGACTCAAGCCTTTAAGCTCGCCTATGGAAGTAAGAGTGTTAATAAATTTGAAAATGCTTCTCTCATGAGTCTCATGGGTAAGCTCAAAACAGGAACTCTTCAGCACATCAAAGTCGTCCTCAAATCTGATTCAAATGGTTCTCTCGAAGCACTCAAGGCTTCTCTTCAGAAAATTACAGCCAAAGATGTCGCTGTGAAAATCATTCATGCTGGTGTGGGTGCGGTCAGTGAATCTGATGTCCTCATGGCTGGTACGAGTGGAGGATTACTTGTCGCGTTTAATGTTCCAGTTGTGAGTAGTGCTACTGATCTCCTCTCAAAATCTGAGATTGAATTTATCTCTGATAAAGTCATTTATAGAATTATTGAAAAAATCGAAAGTATCGCGACAGGTATGATCGACATCAAATACGATCAGGTATTGGTCGGAGAAGGGAAGGCGCTCAAAATATTCTACACAGGTGAGAAGATGCAAATCGTCGGTCTCAATGTCGTCTCTGGAAATATTCAAAAAGGCGCTCAGCTCAAAATCATCCGTAATGAACGAGTCGCTGGATCAGGTAAAGTAGAGACACTCAAAGAAGGTGTTTACGAAGTCAATCAAGTCGAAGAAGGCAAAGAATGTGGTATCCAGTACAAGGGCGATGTCCGTGTCGAAGTTGGTGATGCTCTCGAGTTTTACATGACGGTCGAACGAAAATAATATATATTTTCGTAATGAAAAATTAAGAATTTAAAAAGAAAAATGTCGGACCTGTTATCTTAATACTTAATACGAGTAGCCCATCTTAATCTCTCTTTTATGAATCTCTCTTTTATTTGGATTATTTTTGC
>JAGOOR010000056.1 GCA_017992415.1 Candidatus Altimarinota bacterium | reverse complement strand
CAGGTTGTTCTCTATTTTGAGAAGCCTTTTCAGGAAATAGTGAAAGAATATGGTCTTCCAAAGTCTATAGATGGACAAAAATCTCTCTTTCGAGGATTTGATATACTTCAGGAAATGATGGAGAAAATTGATATACTCGAGTACTTCGAGATGTGTGAAGGATTCATGGGGGTGAGATCTATGCATCAACTTTCCCTACATCTAGAAAATAAGTATTTACGAGATACTGGTGGAGCTCAGTTTGATGCTATTTTTGTTGATAAGGAATGGGAACATAGATCTGATATTCCGGCTCAATTTCTAGAACTTCTTACTTTTGTAGATGCTTCATATATTTCAGAAAAACTGGAGACAAATGAGTATTTTCCGATTCTTCTTACCTCAAAAAAAGCCTGTACTAATTCAGCATTTTTCTGTCAGAAAGCAGTACAATATTTACTCACACAATTCCCGCATAGATTTCATATTTATGAAAATTCTCCTGTGACGGAAATTCGATTTTTGTCTGAACATGAAAATCAGGTATGGATTAGTGATTTTATGATAGAGGCGCAGGATATTATTCTTTGTACCAACTGATTTGAACATTTTCATATTGTTGATTTAACACATTCAGATTCTCGCGAGAGAGATCATGTCTTTCACAAAAATGTTCATTGACTCGTCTGATATATGGCATGATTTTATACTGACTTTGGTCGTCCAAGTGCTATTAGTTACTATCCTGATTCTGATTTGACTGATTGGCAAAACGAGAAGTATTTCTATATGACGAGGCGGACTGTACAGATGGAACAACAAAAAAAGAGTCTTATCTGCGTTGGTTGACCAGATAGCCTCATTCCGCACGAAACTCACTATGATGCATCAAACCATGACCCTAAACATGCCTATCATGAGATTCGTGATTTTCTGAAAAAATACCGTTCTGAAAAAATACCACAAAAGTTCCCATATGCATGGCATGGACTCATGGGGTACACTCATACTGGATTGAGATACATAGGCCAGGATCCTCATACGAATCATCTCTGGTATAATCTTGGTTGTAATTGAGTTGGTATTGTGTGATCTGTGTATGGTGCTTGGAAAATAGCTAAAATTCTCTCGTGAACCACTTTTGGTGCGAGTATTTTTGATCCCCAATAGATTTAAATAAATTCCCTCAGAGGCAAGTTTTTACTATTTTCTGTTAAAAATACGGGAAATCGATACAATCTGTCCACTATGAATTTAAGACAGCTTTTTTCTACATTTTTGTGGATTACGAGAAGGACATTTCGTGTTGCACCTTTTTGGTATAGTGGACTTGCTTTTTCCTACATAGCTCAGAGCCTCTTGCCTATAGCTCAAACATATGCTCTTGCACAGATACTTGCAGAAGCTGTTTCTATTATATCGGGTGACGGTGTGAGTTTTTCTCAAGTTCTTATTTACTGGATTATCATAGCTTTAGTGGCTACGATTTTGCGACAACTCTCTGATTTGGGTTCAAATTTTTTCTGGTTCCGACTCCGTTATGTTTCGGATGAACATATTTATGGTGATTTTCTTTCGAGACTTGCCCAAATCGATATGCCTTATCATGAAGATCCAATATTTCAATCTGATATCAAGAAAATAGAGGATGCGCTCGCCTGGCGAGTGATGAGTTTTGTCCAAAGTTCTCTGAGCCTTCTTTCCCAAACTATCGGTATTCTCCTTATCTCATCTCTCTTTTTTCAGGTTGGTTGGTGGATACTTGTGGCAATACTTGTACCCGTTATCCTCGATTATTTTATTAGTATACGATTTTGATCTGATATGTGGGGAATATGGCTCTCTGATGGAGATGAAAAAAAACAGGCAGATCATGCTCTTGATTGATTCAAGAATCGTGAAGTTGTTCGTGAGTCAAAAATTTATGCTTTTGGTGAGTATATTGCTGATAAATACAGAGAGGCTTACAGTATTTTTACTCATAAATTTGTTGGGAAGTTGAATCGTAAATACCTTTCTCTTGGCGCTTCAGGTGTTCTTTCTGCGACCATATCTGTCTGACTTCATGTATTTCTGCTTTCTCAGCTCCTCACTCGTCAAATATTTCTTGCTCAATATTCGTTTCTCCTAGGAAGTCTCGGAACTATTGGTGGTTACTTTGCATCTTTTCAGATGAATCTCGCCTCTCTCTATGAAAATGGCCTCTATGTATTTGATCTCAAGAGAATATTTGAACTTCCTGATCTTATAGATAAGACACAATCTACCTCAATTGTGCCAGATTGTGCTCCAAAAATAGAATTTCGTAATGTGTCATTTTCTTATCCAAAAAGTAAGGAAAAGGTTCTCGATAAACTCTCTTTCACGATAGAGCCAGGGAAAAGAGTTGCTCTCATATGAGAAAATGGAGCAGGGAAGACCACTATTATCAAGCTTCTTGCACGATTCTATGATGTGCAGGAAGGAGAGATACTTGTGAATGATATCAATATACGAGAAATAGATCTCAAGACTTATTATCATCTCTGGTGAGTGTTGTTTCAATACTTTGCTCGATACTGGTTTACTGTCACAGAAAATGTTGCCCTTTCTCGTATTTCAGAGAGGGATGACACAGTTCGCGTTTCACAAGCTCTCGCTCGTGCTGATGCCGAATCTCTCGTCGAAAAACTTCCGCGACAAGAAGCAACTATGCTGTCGACAGACTTTACAGACGGTGTTGATCTGTCTGGTGGTGAATGGCAAAAGATAGGGATAGCTCGTTGTATGTTTGCTGAACCAAAATTTATCATATTAGATGAACCAACGAGTGCCCTAGATGCCTTGGCTGAGTCTCGAGTCTTTGATCAGCTCTATACCCTCGCTGAAGACACTACAATGCTCATAGTTTCTCATAGGTTTGCAACAGTTCGCAAGGCTGATAGTATTATCGTTCTCCAGCACTGACGAATAGTTGAACAATGAACACATGCTGAGCTCATGTCTCATAGGTGACTTTATGAGGAAATGTTTACCACTCAGGCAGCGGGATATTTAGAAAGTTAAATTTATGTCGAAGAAAAAAGTACTTGTCTGACT
>JAGOOR010000055.1 GCA_017992415.1 Candidatus Altimarinota bacterium | reverse complement strand
CGAAGCTCGAGAGCTCCAGAGCGAGTCTGGTAGATAACAGGAGATGCAGTCTCTGACTTTTTCATACCCCTATTCTATACAGAAATATTTTCCTGGCAAATGATTTTTCGGGAAAATATTGAAAATGAGAAAGGTTGAAAATATTATACCTAGTTACCGAAAAGCTTTGTCATCAAGAGTGTGCCCTCCTCTGCTATGTAGTCCATATAAGCTCGTAGTACATATTGGCGCAATTCTGAATCATCAAGTGCCAATAAATCTGGAAATTTTGTCATCAAATCTGTATTAATCTTCTCATTCCGGGCAATATCATCCCAAGAAAATCAAAAATCATCTGATATCTCTCGGAGCTTATTTCTAAAAGTTGTGAGCATGTCCCAATATTGTGGAGGAAAATTCACTTGTATAGGCGTATTCACTTGGGTAAAGTCCTGAATATTACCAATATGCGTATCGGGTCAAAAAATTGAACGCCAGATGTCCTGACTTTTTTGTGAGGGTCATTCGATGATACATTGAGTTCTGTCAGTAAAATGCTCCATAATCTGATGTACGGCAAGTATATTTGGTTTACCATTTCCATGATAGATGCCACAAGTTCCAAAAGCGCTTCACTCTAAAACTATATGATCAGCACCATATTCCTGAGCTTGCTGTACATCATGAACCATATATGAAGGACTGTTAGTCATATCAAAACAGTCATTTTTGGTTCCAACCTCCACTAATTTTGTAGGGAAAAAATCATCCACCAATTTGAGTATTTCTGTGTGTTTTAGAGCTACTACAGGAAGCTCTACAGCAGTCACTCATCGTCGTGCAAATGTTGAGAAATCTTTTTTATTTTTACCCAATAATCTCTGCAACCATGAATACCTCATACGAGACTCATCTTCTACAACACCTCATCCGACACATACTGATACGGCTGTTCACTGTACGAGAGAGCATATACCATCAATATCAACATGTTCAACCGCAGCAGAAGCTATCTTGAGGTAGGAAATAGAATCTCCATATTTTTCAAGAGTAGACTCAAGCTCATTCATGTCAGTATCCCAGTAAACAAAAAGGTGGCTGTTTGGTTTCATGCAATTTTTATGATGGTGGTGCGCAATAAAATATGAAAGGTTGAAAATGCTATTCTCCTGTCTGAGTCTTTTTCTCCTCTTCCAATACTCGAAGAGCCTGCTGGAGAGCAGCAGCAAGATTATCCATCATCTTATTATTAATTACATAACTCCTATCCGAGTGCATCATAGGTGTCCCTGTGTCTGATTGAATAATCCAAGAAGTAGATGATTCAGCCTCATCAATACCTCCGTCACCATCGGCATCGAGCATGTCCAGGACATATGTTTTCCCATTTGCTTGGCGCCCTGTGACCATATGTATGCCTCATAATGGACCAAATCCTACATCGAGCTGGCGGATATGCCAATCAGATGATGGACGCTTTGGATCCTGAGGGAATTCTCTTGTGTAAAATTCCCCTCCCGTAGCACTAAGAATCTCCTCATAGACTCTCCGAGCAAGAGCTTGACGAGTCGCAAGTGTCGTATTCGTCAGTGTCTCCACGATAGCCCCTGTCGGAGCTCGCTCTGAAGGTGGTGATGACTGAACTGTCTCAGTCCTATCACAGTTAGCAAGTGCTAGTCCTATGGCCATGAGAAGACTCGGTGATAAAATACTTCTGCGTGGTGCATGAGATGATTCAGGGAGTTCGTGAAGGGACATAAATAATTCTTAAAATATATTTATATAATAGAATAATTAATTATTTGTCAAATACCTTGGGAGGATTGATTTTCTGGGAAGGTGCAAAAATAACTATAAAGCGAGAAGCTTCCTATATATCTCAACCATAGCCCAGCTATCTTGCCTACAGTATACGAGTAGATCTCTTGCTGTCTGCATTCTGACATCTGGGTCGCTCATTTTTCTTGACATCAGTTCTGCAAGTTTATTCATGGCTTTATCTCATTTACCTATTGCAAGGCCATCGTATGAGAGCTCTGGAACAAGAATGGGCAATACTTTTTTAATCGATGCTGATCATTTAAATTTTCTATCAAAGTATTTGTATTTACTAAATGGCTCGTACAAATCATAGGTCTTGTCATTTATTTTCAGAAAACTATCAGAAAATTCCGGATAACTTCATGCTATTTCTGTATTTCGAGAATTCTCAAAAGCTTTATACCATACGACGAAGCTCGAAGTATTGATGCAATCTCAAATATCATCCAAAAAGAGCTTCAGAAAATCCCTCTGAGAGCCTACGACGATTCTATTTTTTTGAACCGTCATGAGCGAATCCTCTATCCCCACCACTTCATCTATATGCAAATCTCATTCCCCGACAAGCACAGCTCAATAATGCTCAATACGACCATCTTCAAAGAGCTTATGGAGTGAATACTGAACAACGGCTTGTTGATAAGGGGATACTCAATCGAGTAGAGGAATAGGCGTACTGATTGATTCGTAATCATAGAAACAAATCGGGAAATTGAGTACTTCTATTTCTTTTTTTATATCTCACGAGTCGACTGATGGTACAGAGCTACTACGGAAATATCTTTGTAAAAATTCAGCCGCTTTACCACTCATACTTTTTAATATGTCATCTGGTATATTTTCTAATAGAGTTATCTCTTTCTCGTGTAATTCTTTCACAATAGCTGATACTGTCTGAGAATATGGAATAGAATAAATGGTTCCAAACGGTTTTTCAGCCCCAAAATATTCTAGATATTTATTGCCTGGAAATGCATGAATTTTTGCAAAATCTCATTCTGAAAGTACAAGCTCACTTCTGATAATATCAATAAATGCCTGTATATTTGTGCCTGTATCGCATACATCGTCTCTCGTGATAATTTCATTCTTCTTTTTTTGTATGACACTCACGCTCGTGATACCTCATACATCCTGGAAACACAACATTTTATCAATTTCAATCTCACCATTTCTGATATATTCAGAATTTACATGAGCAATTGATATTTTCTCAATCTGTGAAATTCCCCAAGAATCAAACACTTGATTGATGATATATTTTTGAAAAGCGACATCGTTCAGGAATTCATCCTCTATTTTTCAAATTTTT
>JAGOOR010000024.1 GCA_017992415.1 Candidatus Altimarinota bacterium | reverse complement strand
CACGACAGAGGGTTTATCAGAAAAATACGGCAATCCTTTTACTCCGGCCGGCTTCACTTTCTCCATCTGGAGTGTTATCTATACGCTTCTACTGATATTTACGATAATTCCTCTCATCAATTATTTCAATGGCAGAGAAAAGAAAAATAAACTCGTTGATAAAAATATTGGTTTTCTCTACGCAATTTCATGTCTCCTCAATGGTCTCTGGATTCTCGCTTGGCAATATCAGTTCGTTGGACTATCAGTTCTCGTCATGCTCAGTATGCTGGCTACTCTCATACGAATCCATATTGAAATCAGAAAGAATACAACAGGGCTTACTTGGAATGATAAATACATCACCTTCCCTGCCTTTAGTATCTACCTCGGTTGGATATCTGTCGCTACTATTGCCAATATCGCTGCTTGGACTGTGTCCATCGGTTGGAATGGTTTTGGGGTTTCTCAGATTACTTGGACCAATATCCTGGTAGTCGTTGCAACACTTCTGGGAACTACCATGCTCCTGAAATTCCGGGATGTATTTTTCAATCTCGTGATCATCTGGGCACTCTACGGCATCATGTCAAAAAGGATGGCCGTCGGACCACTCGAATTTGCCACCATCATCACCACGACTCAGGTCTGTATGGCATTCCTCGTGGGCGCTATTAGTACACGAGTGATTGTGAAAAAATAATCCATATTGGCAACTCCTGGAATTTATTTTATCCTTCTCCATACAAGGGAATTGTAAGCCTGTAACGTGCAATTCATTTTGATTCAATACTGCGTAGCTGTTTCCGTCAAAATTCTAATGTATAAGCAGAATATTCACTTAATGATAAAATGCCTTCACTCTGAATCTCAAAATTTATCTGATTTTCCCTGCAAAATATCTCAAGATGTTGTCGAACCATTCTCTGTCGTAACCAAAAAGAAGACATATCTATTATTATTGGTTTTCCTTTTTGTTTTTGTTGTATCTGATAATCTCTTAATTCTTCTAAGAGATTTAAAAAATCAACAAAAACCGACCTTGCCTTAAAAGGAGACACAATAAAATCTGAATGATTCTTGATATGAATTCAAAGCGCATACTCCTTAAAGCAAGTAACTCTTAAATATTTTGAGTAATAAGCAACCCTGTTAGATCAAGGATTTTCCAAAGCTTGCAACAACCAGTGTCTACTGTAAAGTTGATTTTTTGTTATTATATTTTGAACCGCTATATTGAATCTGCCTATTAGACGGAGCAGAGAAAGATGTAATTTTTCATGAAATGTGTCATCAGGAGTATTATTCTGTAACATAAAAACTACACGATAATTTCAAACCCCTCTTCCGTCACAATACCACAGTGTTCTTCTTGGACACCGATATTCCCATCGTCCATACAAATAGCGTGTTTACCAGTATCAAATATTCTACCAGTGGAGAATCCGACAATAGGCTCGATAGCGATATAGAGACCTGATTTGAGTCTCTCCCCTTTTCCTGCTCGTCCGAAATTATAGATATCCGGTTTTTCGTGAATTTGCGTCCCGAGTCCATGGCCAGTGAGTTCACGGATGATATGAAATCCTCCACCAACGACAGTTGTCTCAATAGCGGCACTGATATCTCCGACGAAATTTCCTGCAATTGCTTGTTTCATACCCGCCTGAAGTGCCTCGCGAGCGACCTCGATACAGCGAACATGTCGTGGATTTCGTGGTTCACCGATGATAATTGTCGTCGCGGCATCCGTCAGGTATCCCTGGTAGCGAATCCCATAATCGACCTTGAGTACATCGCCAGATTCAAACGGTATATCCATCGGCACGCCGTGAACGACTACATCATTGACCGAGAGGATGATATTTGCTGGATAGCCATACTGTCCGAGAAATGCCGACTCCACTCCCCTCTTCTTCTGTGCCTGAATGATCCATTCTTCGATTTCAAGTCCGGTGTGTCCTTCAGCGAGCAATCCTGACGCAAAAAGCTCATCAATAATCTCGCGATGGATTTTACCCGCATCACGCAGTATTTGAAGAATTTTAGGGTCGGTGACTATCATATAAATAGTATACGCTATTTAATACAACTGGCAAAATATTCTCTACTTTTGGGTACTCTTCATTCTCTGTCTAAAAATATCTTCGTCTCCCTGTAGTTCTAGGAGTAGGAGGTATTGTTCAAAAAATGAAATATGTCTGAATTCCTTTTGAAGAAGAATTGTAAAAATATTCTGTAGAACTGGATGACTCAATTTAGCTTGTGTGTAGGGGTAAAAGTCCACCACTTTGGAAAATCATTGCTCTTCATAATCAAGTGCTTGCACAGCTGCATCCAGTTTATCCAACTGAATCATAAGCTTTGATTCCAAAGTAATTCATTCCTCAAATTCCATCCATATATCATAGATTTCCTGTCCTCTTCAGAGCTTATCACGCAAGAGCTCGATAACAGCTCTCTCTCTCTGATGTTTTTCTTCCAAGGATATTTGCCCAGGAGTATAATCTTCTTCAGAATATTCAGCCAGATCATGATAAACGCCCATTTTACAAAATCTATCATAGTTTAACTCAGGAATATTTCTCCCAAATATTTTTGCAGCTCTTACAACTTTTTTAATGTGCGAGAAAACTGTCTCAGCAATCTCTTCTGGAATATCTCGGTTTATCCATCCAGTCCGTGGTTTTTTGAGTCAGGTGACTATTTCTCGAAGTATTTCGCTCATATAACTAGAGTATCATCCACACAACTAATCCTATCACCACTGCGAGGATGAGGGCAACTCGGAATATACGGACAGTCTCGACAAAGAGATTTGATACCATGCGGAATCGCATAATCCACAGGAGAATTCCGTAGAGAGCTGAAAAGAGGATGACGGAAACGAATGTTCCTATTCCAGTTATCCACATGATAAGTGCGAGGATGATAGTCGATATCACTGTAGCAACAAATGCCTGCCCTAGAGAACGAACGAGTGAAGAGCGAAGTTGATACATGATGAGGGCAGTTCCGACGAAGAATCCGAGAATTTTCATAACACCGAGGAGTTGCATGCGTGGTCTATGTACGAACGCCAGGATGCTTCCTATATCATCGAATATCAGTCTCAAAATAATAAAGCTCAGTGCGCTGATAAAAACTACACCTATGAGTGTGAGGAGAGTGATGAGGAGAGACTTGATCCAGCCAAGAGCGCTCCAGAGCGTGACAAAGAAAAATAAACCTATCACACTCCCCACTATGAGAGCTGTAATAGGACTCAAGAAATATGAAGCAATCCACACCGAGATACCTGCAACGAGGATAGCTATGAGGGTTTTTACGAGGCTCTTCCAGAGAGAAACGGGCTCATCATTGCGATTCGCGAAGAAGACAAAGAAGAGACTAAATATCGCGAGGGCGCTCAATCCAACGAGTATCCAGAAGGCACTATTTTTACCAGTAAAATATGTCTTGTATGGTGCTAACTTTTCTCGGAAGGCTGTCCATGCTTCGGAAGTATCAACTGTATCAACGGGCGGCACTATAACAGGCTCTCATGGTTCTGTCGGTTCAGTTGGAGCTTGAGGTTCTCCTGTAGGGAGATTACCTCGCTCGATGAGTCCTTCAAAAAATGTCCGCCCATCACGAGCAAATGCTCGAGGACCTTTGACTGTGAATCCATCAGGTGATGTATCCTTGAGTATCTTTCCTGCGTAGAATACGCGTTTATCATCGACCGCATAGAGTCCGTTATCTATCACTTCAAAACTTCCAGAATCTGCTTCTGGCATGAGTTTTCCGTCAAAAAATACATGACCAGCATCAACTGAATAATGTTTCGTCAACATCTTAAATGTTTCAGGATCCGCTTCCGGTATCATGCCTTGTGGGCCGTAGATATGATTAGCATCCTGTGCGTAGCCATATTGACCAGAAATAACAGAAAAACTCTGCATATCAGCTCATGGAATCTTTTGCCCCATCTGAAAGACTGAATTCTTATCACGAGCAAATTGTCCGAGAATAACAGTGAATGAAGGACGATCTGCAGCTATCTTGACCCACGCGCTCCGAGTACTATTCACGACATAGACATTTTCACTATCAACCGCATAGTTATCACCGAGAATCACGAGTCATTTTACTGGATTTTTTACAACATTTACTGGAGTTTCTGTGGATGGTTTTCCATTCGTATTTGGTATATTTCCAGAAGAAGCAAATGCTCATGAACACAAGAAAACTGTGAGCAGAGACAGAGTAATAATCTTTTTCATAAATATGTATTATACAATACTAACAGATACATTCTACCGATTAAGTTGTATTGTCAAAGTATTTTATGTTCGTGACAGGACAGGATATTTCTCTATAATTTCACACATTATGAAAATACTCGACTCTCTTCGCCATATTATCGGCCTCAGAAGCCCGCTCCGCCTCGTCTATCACTGGCTCCGATGATTCCTCGCCTTTGCTCTCTCGGGAAATCCTGCGAAGTGAATGTATGTCATCGGCGTCACTGGTACGAAGGGCAAAACAACAACCTCGACACTCATAGCCACAGCTCTGGAAGAATCTGGGAGAGTCGTGTGTCTGCTGACAACCGCTCAGGTGTGGATAGCAGGAGAGAAGCGCGAGAATCAGTCAAAAATGACGATGGATAGCCCCTTCAAACTGTGGAAAACTATCAAAAAAGCTCGCAAAATGGGAGTCACCCATCTCGTCCTCGAAACATCGAGCCACGGTATCTATTATTTCCGCAACTTTGGTATTCACTACAATACCGTTACTCTCACAAATATCTCACAGGATCACCTCGATCTCCACGGAACCATGCAGCACTATGCATCGACGAAAGCTCGTCTGTTCAAAAAATCATTCTGAAAAATCTGTATCCTCCCTCGTGACTGTGAATATTTCGATATGTTCGAGAAACAGGCTGGGACTGACTGTATCACCTACAGCATGAAGGAATCCGCTGCCTACCAGACTCGCAGTCTCATCACAGATCAGAACGGCATAGACATAGTTATCAAATCAACAACCTCTTTTGCTGAAGAGGGACGAATAGTGAGCAAACTTGTTGGTGTCTTTAATGCAGAAAATATCCTCGCAGCCTATACGACTCTCCGTGCTGTAGGAATAGAAACTCATGTTCTCCAAGATGCCTGGAAAGACTTCACTGGCGTTCCTGGACGCATGGAGCCCGTGCCAAACGAACTCGGTCTCACCATCCTCGTAGATTATGCTCATACAGAAACGAGTCTGCGAAGTGTCCTCGAAACACTCAAACACAATAAACAGAGAATCATTATTGTGTTTGGAGCTACTGGTGACCGAGATACAACGAAGCGACCAAAGATGTGAGCAGTCTCTCATGAACTCGCCGATATCATCGTGCTCACTGATGACGACACCTACACTGAACCGTCTGAGAAAATTATCGAGATGGTACGGAAGTGAATCCCCCGTACAGAAGGTGATACATTTCAGATTATCCCTGATAGAAAAGAAGCAATAGAGTGGGCGCTCAGAAAAGCAAAATCTGGTGACATAGTTCTCATTGCCGGTAAATGATGTGAGACAGTTCAGGTAACCAATAAATGACATATCCCCTGGAGCGATCGTGGAATTGTTGAGGAATTTCTGGGGTAATATTGCTTTTTCTCAAAGGCTGAGAATAATAACATTCTATACCCCGTTATAGAAATATTATGATTGAATCCCCTTCTGAACCTAATACCACTCAAAACCCTATATCAAGAAGACATGTCATTGCTGGATTAGTTGCTAGCATATTAATTGACCGCCACGAAGCTCTATCTCAATCTGCCGAAAATCCATCTGTTCCAGATTTTTCGGAGATATTCCCTCATGTATCACTCGAACAAGTGAGTGAGGAGATAAAGAAAGGTCTTCACGAAAAAATCAAAACCGATGGTGATTTTCATTGTCTTCACAGTATCAGAGACTGCATCTTTGATGAGCTCAGAACGAGATGAGTACAACCAACATCAGTATGAGTGCAAATTGTCCCCTTCAATAAAAATAAAAATGGAGAATACGATTATTTAGAACTCTCCGTCAGTTCAGTATATGGTGACAAAAAAGAGGACATGGCTATCACTCTGAGCACATCTGACACCGAATGATTTTCGATAGTCCTCTGAACTATGATAAATACTTTCCAACAACATATTGACCAGGTGGCCTTGATGGTATTTCAGCAAGAATTTGAAAGTGCTGAAGTATTTCGGAGAGGCATAATAGAGGGTAAAATAAATGAAACACTGCGCCCTGAATTTGAATCCTATGTGAAGAACTGTATAGAATACAGGTGAACTACAATTTTTCGAGGAGAGGATGGAAAGGCAGAAATACGCATACTCATCTTGGATATACCTACTCAAACAATAGGCTATCTCTCTGTACTCACAGACATTGTCATACCTCCAAAACAAGAAAGCAATGGCCCTATCGAAATTGTGCAAAATACTGCTGGAACTCAGGAATCGATTCATAGTCTCGCACAATAGCAATCATACTCGGAGAATGCGCGAGTATCTCGGAAATATTCTCATTATTTACTCCACCAATAGCCACAAATGGAATACCGAGCTCAGTTGCCCGTGATAAATATTTAAATCCTATTGCTTCCCTGTCTGGCTTGGTCGGTGTTGCCCAGATAGGTCACACACTAACATAGCTCGCTCCTTGATCTCGTGCGACGACCCCTTGTTCAAATGAATGAGTCGTTCGTCCGTAGATCTTATCAGGACTCCAGGTTTTTCTCATATCAGCGATGCTGATATCATCTTGCCCTGTGTGAATACCATCTGCGTCTATGATTTGAGCAATATCGAGGTGGTCATTGATAATAAGCGGTTTTTGAAATTCCTCAGCGAGCTTTTTTGCTTGATGAGCTTTTTCAAGTATTTCGTGTTTTGATGTATCCTTGCAGCGAAGCTGGATAATATCGGCACCGAGCTCGAGTCATCTGCGGAGAATATCGACATCATGGGAGATGAGATACACTCCTCGGAGTTCAACTGGCTTTCGAATATTGAGAAAACAATCCTTTTCCAGTTCGTAGAGTTCATATCGAAATATTCTAAAATTATCATCCCCTGTGTACTCTTCCAGGACACGCAGTGCTTCCTGAGAGCGCTTCATATTCGCAAGGAGGAGATCGTAGGAATTTTTCCGTGATGAAATAACTTCGTTAGTTCGAGCATCTTTTTCCATATCGCGTGCTTCCATTCTTGCTCTATCAGAGACTGGAAGTGCATGATGGCTGATTTTCTTACGAAGTGATGCAAGTTTATTGGTGAGAACTTCATCATTCATGACAAATCGGAAATATTCTTCAATAACACGGAGCCCTTCGCAGACTCGGTGGATATTGGCATCTATAATTGCTGGGTGCATACTCTGATAATATATTGAAAGTATGAATTGCAAAATAATCCCCCACTTTCGTGAGGGATTTTTGAAAGCATAGATTCCACCTCTCATCCGCCTAGGCGGACTTGGCTGGAATGACGAGGAACTATTCCTTGTCAGCTTTTTTTGTTGTCTTCTTAGTAGCAGCTTTCTTCTCTTTCTTTTCTTCACCATCCATATCGATGTCGAGATCAGCTTCTTTTGAAGGGTCGACCTTCGCAGCTTCTCCCCCAGCGATAGATTTCTCAGCACCAGCTGGTGCAGCTTCGAGAGCTTTAATAGAGAGACCGATGCGTCGTTCGTTGATATCGAGAGTGATGATTTTTGCTTTCACTTTCTGACCAACTTTGATGACTTCTTCGATGTTCTTCACAGGAGTGTGAGAAATTTCAGAGAGATGGATAAGACCGTTGATACCTCCATTGAGTTCTACGAAAACACCAAATTTTGAGATTTTCAAAACTGGAACTTCGATGATATCATTGAGTTTGTAAGCACTTGCGAGCTCAGCCCAAGGATTCTGTTTGAGTCTCTTGATGGAGAGAGAGATTTTCTCAGGATCGAGACCGATGATTTCGACATTGACTTTGTCACCGATTTTTGCGAATTTACCAGGATTGGCAACATGACCCCAATCGATTTCAGAGACATGAACGAGACCTTCGAGACCATCAAAAGTAACGAAGAGACCATATGAGAGGATACCAGAGATAACACCCTCAACTCGATCACCAACTTTGAGATTCTTGAGAGCAGCTTCACGAGATTGGTCAGCTGTTGCTCGTTCAGAGAAGATGATTTTCTTTCCATCATCCTGGACATTGAGAACACGAACTTCGAGAGGTTTGCCGATGAGAGCACGGAGATGATCGAGAATTCTCTCTGGGTCTGCATTTTCTACACGAGGATAGTTGATAGGAGATAACTGAGAAACTGGAACGAATCCTTTCATACCATCGAGGTCGATGAGGAGACCACCTTTGTTTGCTTCAGTTGGTACAACAGTCATAGTGAGATTCTTCTCTTTGTTATCGAGAAGTTTGCTCATGAGCGTCATCTGGCTCGCCTTGCGAAGAGAGAGGATGAGGAGTCCTGATTCAGGATCCTGACCACGGTACATAGCCGAAGTTTCATCACCGACTTTGAGCGTCCTCACATCCATAACAGAAGAGAGGAGATCAGCACCAGAGATGATACCAGTGAACTGATTATTCACATCGACGAGGAAAAGTTTCTTGCCGATAAAGACAATCGTACATTTGACGATTTCACCCTTTTTAAGAGGTTTTACTACTGGCTCTGCGGCCAAGAGTTTTAGGAATTCTGACATAGCCATAAAAAAATTAAGAAATAAAAGATAAAAGTTGTGAGAGATTCGGGAATCCGAATTCTCAAATTTTATTGGCTCCTTGAGTGAGAAATAAAAACCAGGAACTCCCAAGGTAGAGTATGGTATATTGGGGCGAACGACGGGGCTCGAACCCGCGACAACTAGATTCACAGACTAGGGCTCTACCAGCTGAGCTACGTCCGCCATAACAAACATTCCAGAAGGCCTGGAAAGTGCAGGTAGTATAGAGAGACAAAAGAAAAAGCAAGCATTTTATTACATACTTGCCTTTCTAGAAAAAGAGAGAATAAAATACTCCTACTTTCCTTCCACCTCTCCTCCCATCGTGATATCATTATGATTCTGTACTGCGTAGAGTTCGTCGTAGAGTTTTTTGGCTGCATCAGGATCATTTCCTGCTACATATTCCTGGATGATATTGAGTATTTCTTCTGGCTTTCGAGAAGTCACTGAAGAAATAGGAGCTGGTTTAAATGTCTCAGCGAAGACTTTATTTGGTACCATACTCGCCTGGAGACCAGTCGGAGTTGGCACGGAAAAGAGGGCACTCACGAGCATCATCATGAGGACGCTGCCGGAGAGGGCGAGCATAAGAAAAGTATTTTTTGGTTGCATATGTTCCTATCCTACCATATCTGGATTTGAAAAGTCAAATATTTCATCTATAATTATTTTATGCGTCGCCATGAGTTTTTTTTCTGACTCGTTCGTATCCCTCTCGACCTCCTCATTGTTCTAGGAGCTTTTTTGATTGCGCGTGAGATTCGTGTGACAACAGACCTCATTCCGGGAATCAGCCTCCCCTACCGAACTCTCGAACTGGATTATCTCATTGGGATAGCGCTTGTCAGCTATGCTATTATTGGCACCATTTTCTCTTTTCAGAAGCTCTACACCCTCGAGAAACTCTCAGGAATAATTGAGGAAATATTTACTATCGTCAAATCAGTCTTTGTCGCATTTTTCATAATGATTGGTCTCCTCTATCTCACGAATGGATTCCCTTACGAGACTATTTTGATTCCACGACTTATCTTGATATACGCATTTCTCTTTTCGATGGTAGGTATAATGCTTGGGAGGATATGTATCCGTTGGATTCGGATGTACGGCTTTATTCATAACTGGTTTCCGAAGAAAAGAATCCTGCTCATCATGAATCATAGTGAATCCCATCTCGAAAAATCGCTCATCCATCAATACCATATTACAATCGCATGATACCTAGCACCTTTTAATCAAAAGAGTCATTTCAAATATCTCGGCACTATAGGTAACCATGCAGAAACCATAGAAGAATACGGTATAGATGAGGTTATTATACTCTCTCATGATCTCCCCTACGAACTCAAGAAAACGCTTTTTGAATACTGCCAAATACATGGCATCACTTACCGATACATTGGGAATATGTATGAGACTGCGAAGAATAATACCCATATAGATTTTATAGGTCGCATACCTCTCGTCGAAATACGCACTATTTGACTCACTGCCTGGTGAAGAGTTGTGAAGAGACTCTTCGATACCTGCCTCAGCGTTATCCTGCTCGTCCTACTCTTGCCTGCCTGGATACTGCTCAGCTTTATCATAGTGCTCGAGTCACCTGGTTTCCCATTTTATATCAGTAGTCGTGTTGGGCGTGGAGGTCGCCGCTTTTCTATGATAAAATTTCGCTCGATGACCCGTGATGCAGAGTCTATCAAATCTCAGATGAAAAATGAGAGAACTGATGGCCCACTTTTCAAGCTCACGAATGATCCTCGTATTACAAAGTTTGGAAAATGGATTCGTCGATGGTCTATCGATGAAGTACCTCAAATACTCAATGTGCTTCGTGGCGATATGAGCTTTATAGGACCTCGTCCTCATCTACCAAATGAAGTCAATCAGTATTCAGAGAAACAACGACAAGTCCTCACTATCAAGCCTGGTATCACAGGTATGGCTCAGGTGTATGGTCGCGATACCAACACATTTGATCGTGAGATAGAACTCGATTTATTTTATATTGAAAACTGGAGCCTCCTCTTGGATACCAAAATACTCCTCCTCACATTTCGGGCTGTATTTCAAGGGAAGTAAATTTGACAATAACGCTTGCCATGAGAAAATAATCTCTATAATCCCCAAGCCTATGTACGAAGGAAGTCTCACGCCAGGAGTACATCGTCCAAAACCGCTCACAAAAAAGCAACTTCGAGAGCTCCAAGCAAAACTCGAATGAGCGAGTGAACGGATAGACGAAATTCGCGAGTTAGAAGAACGAGATAAAAAGAAGAAAGGCATTGATTCTCCTCGTTGGTTATAGTGTTAATGCAGCCGTAGCTCAGCTGGAAGAGCGCATCCCTGCGAAGGATGAGGTCACAGGTTCGATCCCTGTCGGTTGCACCATTATAGAATTGAGAACACTTCGAAAGAGGTGTTTTTTATTTTTTCGAAACTTACAATAATTTCCAAATACTTTTTACGCTCAATAAAACCGCCATGATATAGAAAATAATCTCTATAAACTTCTCTCATTTTTTAAGTGAAAATTCACTTCATAAATATCCGCCGAGAAGTGTGCCTCAGAGCATAGCGAATCCATAATCCCATCGTATAACATCTCAAAATATGTAGACTCAAATTGCTCCCAGGGCAATCGTGAGACCTGTGAGTTTTCTCGTTCAAGAAGCCTCAGTAAAAGATTTCCCAAAAACCTCCACTAAAACAAATGTGGCAATGATTGCTTGTCCCGCGAGGAGACCTCACCATATACCTACGAGAAAAAAAGAAAAATATCCCATGGTATACCTATGTCAAATCAGGAAATGTGGCAATTTGATTTTTGTCGCATATATTCTCTTTTTGAAGGCCATGAGCAGAATGATAATCAGAGTACAAATACCAAAAATCCCCTCGAGAAGAGATGCATTTATGTGGATCAAAATATATCATCCTACTATAGATCACATGAGACCGAATAGTGCACATACGCCACCAATTTTCTTGTCTACTTTTCCAGCCCTCGCAAAACTGTATAGGCCTGAAAGTAGTGTACCAAGTGCTCAGACTTTTGCAGTAGCGATAGCCTGGTTTGGTGTTATCCCTAATAGTGTCAGAAGTGGCATGGAAATAAGAGCACTACCGCCTCCAGCACTGCCAATAATACTACCAAATAAACCAATAAAAAAGATAAAAATATACACCCCCATAAAATATAACTTAAAGAATGAAAGAGTCATCCATAAAATTTCCGCAGGACAACATCATAGTATTCTTTTTTTCAACACAAGTCGTCGACTCAACTGTCTATAGATAGGATAGAAACAATACAAAAATTTGCAATTTACTATCTTTTTGTACAATCCCTCTTGTGCCACCATAGCTCAGCTGGTAGAGCGACGGTCTTGTAAACCGTAGGTCATCGGTTCGAACCCGATTGGTGGCTCCATTTATTTAT
>JAGOOR010000023.1 GCA_017992415.1 Candidatus Altimarinota bacterium | reverse complement strand
GTACAGGCACACTCGACAGATCACGGATTACTCCTCCAGCATTGACTGCTCTGACTCTCCTCATAGCCGAAAGCAATCCACAGCATAAGGATAGAATGGTAGGGCTGGTCTTGCAAGTACTTAAAAATTCATAATTCATAACTAACCCCTCTTTTATGAAACCCCTCAATAATAAACAACGAGATATCCTCGATTTTCTCCATGACAACCAGGAGTACACCACCACCCTCATGGACATAGGGGAGGCAGTAGGCCTCGACCATCCACAGAAAGTCCAGGACAAGATCGACCAGCTCATTCGTGGTGGATATATCGCTCGTACGCCATTTGGCGGCTACCAAGTTTTGAAAAAATTCGATGAAACTGATCAGCTCATGATACCATTTTTCGGCTATGCACAGTGTGGTCATGCAGGGAAGAGTATACTGGCTGAGTATCCTCGGAAGAAACTGGAAGTACACGAGAAGCTCATCAATCAATCAGAGAGAGACCAATACTTCATCACCCGAGCAAAAGGGGATTCGATGGAGCCGTTTATTCATTCAGGAGATTTTCTCCTTATCAAGGTCCAATCAGGATACAATCCCGAGGATCAGGTGATGGTCGTCCATAATGGCGTTCCAAAAATCAAAAAAGTACTCAAAGATGGTGACCGTCTCGTACTCCGATCATTTAATCCTGCATTTGGTGACTTCGTCGTCGATGAAGATGATGAGGCAGAGATAGTCTGAGTCGTGAAGGAGCGATTTCCCAAGGGGGCATTTACCGTCTAGGAAATGTCATACCGTTGAAAAACGGTATCCAGGTCATAAAGCTCTCCTTATTTGTCTCAAAGTAGAATTTTTTTTCACCTGGGTCCCGACGAAAGTCGGGACGACACAAATCAAACTCTATTTCTCGCCATAAAAAATGAGGTCACTCTGACTTTTTGGCTTATATATAATATTTTTTTCTTCTTCCATAATTTGCTTTTTATTTTTTTATAAAAAAGATTTGCAATACCCCCCTTTTTTTATATTATGCCGCCACATATCATAAATAGTTCCCCAATTCATGGCTAAAGAAGAGAAAATACTTGCCGGAGGCACTGTCCTCGAGTCGCTCCCCAACGGGAGTTATCGGGTTCAGATCAACTCTCTCTCTGGTCAGGATCTCGGAGACAATGGTATGGTCGTTTTTGCACATGTTTCTGGTCATATGCGTAAGTGTAATATCTCTCTCATCAATGGTGATAAAGTAGATATCGAGCTGACTCCCTATGATCTCGAAAAAGGTCGCATCACTTATCGACATAATGTTAATACTAATCATCAGCCTGTATGAAAGTTCGTCCGTCAATAAAAAAACGCGATCCTCGCAACGATGTTATCGTTGTTCGTTGGAACAAGAGTCATACCCGACGGTATGTCCGCATCGTCAATAAGAAAAATCGACGATTTAATCAGCGCCAAGGTTAATTACTATCTCTCTCATTCTATATGGTACGCATTTCCGGGGTAAATATCCCAAATCATAAACACCTCTGGGTCGCACTCACATCTATCTATGGTGTAGGTCCCACTCGTTCAAAGAAAATTCTCACAGCCTGCAAGATCGACGAAAGTCGTAAAGTAGAAGACCTCTCAGAAGAAGAGCTCGGTGTCATCCGTGATGAACTCAAGAATCATGTTCTCGAGTGAGATCTCCGACGAGAAATTACAGGAAATATCAAAATGCTCTCAGATATGAATTGCTACCGTGGTGTTCGTCACAAGGCTAACCTCCCAGTTCGAGGACAGCGTACAAAGACTAACGCTCGTACAAAACGAGGAAAAAAAGCAACTGTTGCAAACAAGAAAGTAGCTGGTAAATAAAATATCAAAACGAATTAAATTTAAAACACTTATATGGCTCAAACACTTCGTAGAAATAAAAAAACAAAACGCACTGTCGAACAGGGCGTCATCCATGTTGCTGCATTGTACAACAATACTCATGTGAGCGTCTCTGATACTGATGGGAATGTCCTCACATGGCATAGTGGTGGTCGTGCAGGGTTCAAGGGTGCTCGTGAAGCAACTCCCTACGCTGCATCTATGGCTATGGAAAAATGTCTCGAAGAAGCTATCCGTCTCTACGGTTTCAAACGCGCTCATGTCTGTGTCTCTGGTGTCGGTTCTGGTCGTGATAATGCACTCCGTGCTATCGTCGCTGCTGGTGTCGAGATTGATTCTATAGTTGATGAGACTCCTGTACCATACAACGGTACAAAGAAAAAGAAAATCCGTAAACTCTAATTCTCCACTTTATCTATTATGCGTTATACTGGTCCAAAAAATAAACTCTGTCGTCGAGAAGGTAAAAATCTCTTCGGAACTGAAAAATACTCTCAGACTGATTCAAAGCGAAAGCTTCTCGGTAAGAATGTCGGTCGTATGGGTCTCTACGGTCAACAACTCCGTGCAAAACAATCTACGAAGCGTATGTTCGGTGTTTCTGAGAAACAGTTTTCTAACTATTTCAAGAAAGCATCTCGTCTCCACGGAAATACACTCGAAAACATGCAGAGGCTTCTCGAGACTCGTCTCGATGTCGCTGTTCTCCGAGCGAACTTTGCACGAACTATCATGCAGGCTCGTCAGTTTGTCAGCCACGCACATTTCATCGTCAATGGCAAAAAAGTAGATATTCCATCATACCAGATCTCAGTTGGTGATGTCATCGAGGTTCGTGAGAAACTCAAGGATACACCTCTCTACAAAACTCTCCGCATCGAATCAGAAGAATTCCTCAAGAATAACAAAGCAGGTAAAGTCTCAGGCGTAGACTGGATTGATGCAGATCCAAAAATATTCAAAATCACTATCACTCGACTCCCAGAGACGGCTGATTATGATCAGAGTATTGATATGAAAAAGATCATCGAGTTCTATTCAAAATAATTCAAAGTAGTAGTTTTTTTATTCCTATCTTTCTCCTATGCACATTCTCCACACTATCATCGGCCTCCCAAAAGTGACAGAGCATCGTATTGCCCAGGATGATTTTTCACAGGAATCAGTTTTTGACATAGCGCCTCTCCCACGAGGATATGGTATGACTCTCGGACACGCTCTCCGTCGTTCTATCATCTCGTCTATTCCAGGAACTCGTGTTACAGGTATCAAGATAGAAGGAGTATCTCACGAATATACGACCCTTCCAGGTCTTCATGAGAGTGTCCTCGACATCATGCTCAACCTCAAGAATCTCGTCCTCGACAAGTCTGATACAGGTGTGACATGGATCACTCTCAAGAAAAACAAAGCAGGTAAAGTCACAGCAGCTGATATCAAGACTGGTGGTGGAGTAGAAATCCTCAACAAAGATCTCTATATTACTGAGATTGATCGTGATGGATTTGAGCTCGATATGCAGATTCGTGTTGAGAAAAATGTAGGATACAAATCAATCGAAACACTCAAAAAAGAAGATGACGATGTTATGATTCTCGTAGTTGATTCGAGCTTTTCTCCGGTTATCAATGTCAGCACTGATGTTCGTAGTGAACGTTATGGAGACATGACAGATCTCGATCACCTCGCTCTCACTATCAAGACCAACGGTTCTATCACTCCAGAGAGCGCACTCAAGTTCGGTGCTCAGATGCTCCGTTCATATTTTGACATCTTCTGTGATACAGAAGTTATGGTTGAAAATGAATTCATGGGTGATGTTCGTTCTCTCCGTGAAAAAGAAAAGAAAGACGCTCAAGCAACAGAACATCGTGAGAATTTCACACACATTGATTTCCTCGGACTCTCTCCTCGGACTCTCAATGCTCTCGTGAATGGAAATATCCTCTCTGTTGAACAACTCGAGAAATGCACAGAAGCAAAACTCAGCTCTATCAAAGGATTCGGGAAGAAAGCAATGGACGAAGTCCGTGCAGCTCTCGGAACTCAAAGCAAGAAACTTCTCTGAGACGACTAGAATTTACTTCAACTTATCAACTTATTAAACCCAGTATTATATGCGACACCGATCTAAAAAAAATCTAAAAATGAACTGACGAGATGCAAATCACCGTGATGCAGTTCTCCGAAATTTAGCATGAAGTCTCTTCGTTCACGGGAGTATCGCAACGACTCAGAAGAGAGCAAGCGCAGTCACTCCTCTTGTTCATGGACTCATACGCGCTGCCCAAGAGAAGAACACTATGAATACTATCCGTGCACTCCAGGCATCACTCTATACAGAGACTGCTTCTCGAGCTGCTATGGATTTTGCTAAAAACACGAAGAAAACATCTGGTTTCACACGCACTACACCACTCAAATACCGTGCTGGTGACGCGAGCCTCCTCGTTACTCTCGAACTCATCGTCTAATACAAATCTCTCAGTTTCTCCCTTTTATGAAAACACTTTTCCCAAACAACATCGAACGCAAATGGTATATCATTGATGCCAATGGTCTTACTCTCGGTCGTCTCGCAACAGTTCTCGCTCAGAAACTTTCTGGTAAGACAAAGCCTACTTATTCTGCACATATTGACGGTGGTGACTATGTGATCGTTACCAACATCGATAAGATCAAGACAACTGGTCGTAAAGAATCTCAGAAGAAGTACTACACACATTCTCAATATATGGGTGGTTTGACTACGACGAGCCTCGAGGATCTCCGTTCAAAAAAACCATACGAACCTCTCAAGCTCGCAGTATCAGGTATGCTCCCAAAGAACAGCCACCGTGATGCTATGCTCGGTCGCATGAAACAATTCCAAGGATCTGAACACAGCCATGAGGCGCAGACTCCAGAAATATTAACTCTCTCATAATACACTAGACTTATGAAATACACTTACGCTATCGGTCGCCGAAAAACTGCATCTGCTCAAGTCCGCCTCTTCGCAGGAAAGGGTGAGTCAGAGATTAACGGTCGCCCACTCAAGGAATATGTCACACGAAATGACCTCCTCTCTGTTGTTCACGCACCAATCAAGGTTGCAGGCAATGGTGACTATCACTTTTCTGTGACAGTTGCTGGATCAGGAGAAAGCGCTCAGGCACAAGCTATCGCTCACGGTATCGCTCGAGCACTTGTCATCATCGATGAATCATTCAAATCAGCACTTCGAGAACAGGGGCACCTCACTCGTGACGCTCGCAAGGTCGAACGAAAGAAACCAGGTCTTCACAAGGCTCGTAAAAGAATTCAATGGTCTAAACGATAATATTACCTCTCAAAAACTATGCCTACAATACAACAACTTATCCGAAAGCCTCGTGTGACGAAAGTCCGAAAGAGCAAATCTCCTGCGCTCATGCAGATCAGAAACAATCTCAAACGAGTTGATATCGATCTCGCATCTCCACAGAAGAGAGGTGTCTGTACAAAAGTCTACACCATGACTCCAAAGAAGCCTAACTCGGCTCTCCGTAAAGTTGCAAAAGTTCGTCTCACAAACGGGTACGAAGTCATCGCCTATATCGGTGGCGAAGGACACAATCTCCAGGAGCATTCAGTGGTTATGATCCGTGGTGGTCGTGCGAAAGATCTCCCAGGTGTACGATATCATATCGTTCGTGGTGTTCTCGATACCCAGGGCGTAGCTGACCGCAAACAGTCACGCAGTCAGTATGGTGCTAAACGACCTAAAAAATAATATTTATTCTTATGATTACTCAGAAACAAAAGTTCATCAATTATATCATGCAGGGTGGTAAGAAGCACCTCGCTCGCAATCTCCTCGAAGATGCTCTCACGATCGTTCGTGAACGCGGAAACAAGGATCCAGATGCGATCATGGATAAGGCATTTGAAAACATCATGCCACGAGTCGAAGTTCGACCAAAACGAATCGGAGGTGCTATATTCCAGGTTCCTGGTGATGTACTCCCAAAGAGACAATTTTTCCTCGCTTCAAAATGGATCAAGGAATCAGCACAATCTCGCAAAGGAATACCATTTGCTCAGGCACTTGCTACAGAACTCATCGAAGCATCTCAGGAAACTGGAAATGCATTTAAGAAAAAACTCGATGTCTACAAGAATGCTGAAGCAAATAAGGTAAATGCACGATTTGCTCGCACAAGTAACAACAATAATAACTAGTTTCAATCACTTCACTAATATCTCACTATGGCTCATAAGAAAGCAGTATCCTCTACCAAGAATGGTCGAGATTCCCAGGCAAAACGCCGAGGAGTAAAAGTCTACGCAGGTACTTCTGTTATCCCAGGAAACATCATCGTCCGACAAAAAGGAAATAAGATTTTCCCAGGTGTTGGTGTTATTCAAGGAAAAGATTTCACACTCCAAGCGGTCACACCAGGAGTTGTACGATTCTACGAAAAAGCACGAACACGATTTGATGGTAAGAGAACCAGGTCTACCTATGTCACTGTAGACGCTCAGTAATTGCAACGCATTTTCACAAAATAACAATGACCCTCATGAGGGTCATTGTTTGTATTTTCTCGGAAAATAATTATCGTAGAACACAATTATGCTCAAATTTCTCTTTCGCACTTCTTGGCATCATATGAGCCGTATGCCATATGCATCAATAGCGGTTGTATTTGTTTTCGCACTTCTTCTGTTGACCTGTATGACAGGTGTGTCTATGCTCTCGTTTCTCTCGCAAGAAAAAATGCGCGTAGAGACAACTTTTACCTATCCGCTTGCCCTGAACCCTGTCTACACTTTTGAGAGCCAGAGAGTGAAGGATTTCGCCGAGAGTCTCGTGTCTATAGGGTTGAAACAACCGCTAGAATATATTACTCGTGAACAGGCACTCGATAGAGAAATTCAACGCAATCCTGGCATCCTCGCAGTCTTGGCCTGAGATAATCCACTTCCGGATGTCTTGATTGTACCACTTCAGGGGATCGATACCGATGTTTTCTGGAAACGAATTCAGGAATTTCGTGACCTCTTTGAGTGATGAGCAGATGTACGGAGTCTCCGTGTCCGTCTCGAAAAATTTAATCGTTCTATCGACGAAATCAGAAATATATGGATAGCGCTTTTATTTTTTGTAGGGCTGACAGTTATGCTCATGCTCATGCTTCTTGTGGCAATCCTACGGTATCATCTACGACTTTTTGAAGAAGAGAGAGTTGTGGGGAGATTAGTGGGAGCTGATCCTGTCTTTATCTGGTGACCACATGTCGTCACCGGTACTGTTTATCTGATTATGAGTTCCCTGATAGGGGTATGATTATTTCAGTTGCTTCATTACTTTTTTTAGGAGCTTCTTGTGTTTCATTCAGAAGTAGAGAATACCAAAGGCTATGATAAAGAGAGTGATGCCCCATATATAGTTCTTGATCAGTGTTGAGTTGTCCCCAATAAAATATCCCAGAGAGATGAGGATGATGTGCCAAATGGACGAACCAGCAAGCGTCAGAGATATAAATTTCCAGAAGGGCATACGCACCATTCAGGCAGGTAATGACATGAGCTGACGAACGAGCGGTATGAGACGACCGTAAAAGGTATAAAAAGTAGCATCCTTCGCATAGAGTTTTTTTGCTTCATGATAGGCCTCGCGTTTGATCATGAAGTATTTACCATATTTTTCAAAAAATCTATCTCCGATGTATCGTCAGATGAGATAATTCACACTCGCACCGATAAAAATAGCGATGAGTGATATCAGAAGGCCCAAAAAAGGGTTCATAGTACCCTTTGCAGCATTTATACCAATAGCGAGGAGAGGTATTTCAGAAGGGAAGGGTATCATGGATGACTCGATGAGCATCATGACAAAGAGTGCAGTGTAATCAATTCCTTGAAAGAGTTGAAATATATATCCGTAGAAAGCTTCGAGCATAGGAGGTGTAGAGTGTTTGTGGTAATTCTGAGAATGCTCAAACGAGATTAGTTCGCAGTTGCTGTTAAGATGAAAGGCTTCACAATATCGAGCCCACTGTCTATCTCGTAGACATCGAACTCGTAAGTACCAGGCTTTTTTATAACTATACTTTTCAATGTAATGACTCACTTATATGGTGGCGTAAATGTGTATCATTCATCCCTCGTTATATCTGATATCTCACTATCACTTGCAACGATGAGATCGAAATAGGCTGTCCCCGTGTAGTCTGTAAAAATCTCACCACTCTGGTTCAGAGCTTTAATCGTAATATCAAAAGGTGTATTTACTTTGATATCAGCAGGGATGATAACATCAAAATCTGCCAGTGCATTCACTCCAGGAGATGAGACTGGCTCGGTTGTAGGATCTGCCTCCTCTGTTGGTGTGTTCTCTACTGGAGTTGTTTGTGTTGTTTCTGCTTCTGTATTTGTAGGTGTTGTTTCTGCTTCTGGTGCTGATGTGAGAGAGGGGAGAACGGGGAAGGTGACGACAGCTATATAATCATGATTTTTAGATGAGTAACGCATATTGTATATCATTGAGAAAACATCAGAACGAGTAGCAGGAGCATCTGGGTTAAAGTTCCGAGTTGATGAAATGATTCCATAATTAAAAGCTCCCTCTACAACATCTACTTGCCACTGTTGCATAGCTCGTGGATAGCTCCCACGGTTGATATTTCGGGGATAGGATATCTTCCCTGAGAGCATGATAACAGCGAGAGCCTCTGAACGAGAAATCGAGTCATTGGGCCGTGCATCACTGTTTTGTCGAGAAATAATTCCACGATCCGATGCCATCTCGATAGCCCTACACACCCAGTTATTATCAGGATTATATGCTACATCGCGGAAATAGTTTTTGCAGAAATATTTCTCAGGAAGTTTCACTTCTCATACCTTCAGAGCAACTCATACAGTTTCTGATCGTGAGATAGTTTCTCCGAGGCGATATTTCGAAGGATCTGCTGAATTATTGACTATGATATTATTGCTCGCAAGGGTATTGGCTACTGCAGCCTCGAGAAGCGTTATAGCATGTGAAAAAGGTGCAAAAAATAAAACAAGAAGAAAGATTTTTTTCATAGAGAAATATTTGTTAGAGTCAAAAATATCAAGCAACGCGAACAGGGATATCGTGAGCGTAGCGGCGATATTTGTCACCATGGGGGAGACGGAAAAGTATTTCAACAATTCACCATCAGAGGAAAAAACCAATCACGATATCTCCGGGATAGTGAATGCCAGCGATGATCCTCGTGAGACAAGTGATAAACCCAAGTACAAAAAATACCATCGTAGTTCGTGGACGGTTGAGAAGTGTATGAAGCGCCCACCAGGATGCTCCCCAGAACATCGCATGTCCAGAAGGGAAAGAATTATCCGGGAGGTGATTGACGAGAGGAGGGATACTGCTCATAGTCTCTGGGCGAGGCCGTATAGGGAGCATCTGGTTGATGACCCAGTACAGAGCAAATGCTCCCAGAACATGCCAGAAGAGATCGAGCGCTACATGTTTTGGTCAGTTATTTTTCAGAGATACTCCATAGAACCATAGAACCATCAGAAATAAACTAAAGACTAGAGGCTCACTATCTGAGAGGATGAGTATCACAAACTGAAACCAATCTGCCTGAATCACAAAAGCATTCCTGATTATTTCGAGAAATTTCACATCCAATATTTGAATTGTGTCGAGCATGCACCTAGTATAGACCAGTCTCTTATTTTTTCGAGTGTTTGTGGTTGCATTTTCACTGTTCGATGTCTGGTACGGGATCGAGTCCTCCTTTTGACCAGGGGTGACACCGAAGTATCCGCCAAACAGTGAGCCGAGTCGCACGGAAAAATCAAAACTTCTCAAAACATTCTTTCCCATAATTACTACAGGTAGGATAGTAGCGACAATGGCTCTTCCCAAGAGCTCTCGCCCAGAAACTATGATCAGGAGAGAGGAGGAATTGGTAGAGTTTTATGAGTTTTATGATGATGAAATTGAGCATGAGCAGTATTGTAAGATAATTCTATCGGAAGCAAAAAATCCCCACTACTGAGTGGGGATTGTGAAGTTACAGTTATTTTTAAGTTACTGGAGACAACAGAGATAATAATTATTTTCTGTAGAAGAACAAAACCACTTCCTCCTGTGTAAGTACACTTGATTCCAGATATATTGGTACATGATGTATTATTTCTCGGAGAACATTTTAATCCTATTAGAATCCATCACAGCACTTGTAGAGACACCGTCCTACATACCCAATTTTTGAATCTTTTCTATAGCATATCGAGTTGGCGTGATGGCGCCACACCCGCTCTGGTTCCAATCAAATTGGGCAAATGTGTTTTTCGTACCACTGTAGATGGCGATATTACCACACACTGTTCCTATGTTTATACTCGTATCAGTCACGAGATCAGCATAATATGTGTAGTTTTGCGGAACATATGTGGGATCTTTTGCTTTGAGAAAGAAGCGATATTGAGCATTTCTGTCAAAATTACCTGTACCAGTGAGTGGTTCATCAGCCCAACCAGATCCACCTCCACCTCCTGTCGCTCCGCCCCCTCCACAAAGATATCATTTTAAAAATATGTATTTATTAATACTCACATACTCACCCCCAGCTTCCACTCTCCATGATATAACTTTGTCACTGGGTAGGGCAAATATTCATTCTGAAACATCGTAATCATAATCGCTATGCTGAGTGGCACCAAGATATGCATGTCCTACTAAATTATTATTAATATACATACGTGCTTCCGAATCATTTTGTCTTTGAGCGCTTCAGACCAGCTGTCAGACTCTTGAGCCGAGAATTACATGAGTAGCACATGCGGGAATTTTATCAGTAAGCGATACAGTTCATTCTCACAGACCATCGATATTTACTAATGTTACTGCAGGATTCAGGATAGTAGTGTTTGAGCCCCCACCACCGCCCTGTCCCACTAACTCCAAGAGTCTATTATATTCTCCTGCTGAGAGCATGTCTCCTGTTTTCTTTCCTACGAGAGGAGAGGATTCGAGATCAGTTGCTCCACTATTGAGATCTCCTGAGAGAGTGAATGAGTGAGTGGCTGCTTTCATCTGAGTGATGAGAGAGGAACCTGTAGCAGTCTGAGCAAAGAGTGTTGCTGAGAGAGTGAGGAGGGCGAGTGCTGAGACTCAGATGATGAGAGGGGATTTCATGGGAAAGAGGAGAGAAATAAGTTAATCTTTTGTACAGATAGAGTTAGAATTTCTAACTTCTGCAGAACTTTTCAATTTTCGTTATTGCAGGATAGGCAGTATTAGAAGCACCATTTACTCTATAGACAGACTTACTCTGATAGTCAATGTGACTAATTGTGCTAAGATGTGCATTGAAAGTAAGATGGTCAGTGTTAACACCAGCCATATATCCAATTGATGAGGATCCAACATATGGAACATACTGTAATCCTGCACCCTGATGGACAAAAGTTGCTCTATATTCACATGATTCGTCAAACTTCGCTGTATCTGTGAGCGGTACATCTACCCAACCAGAACCTCCACTCCCAGCGCCTCCACCCATCTGGACACATATTGCTTGAGCTTGAGCAGTGTTGGAGACAGTATAATTTACAGTATCAACGAAATCACAGCTCCATGTTTCATTAGCAGTAGCAATACTTCTGAGAATAGCTGAGTTAGCATTATTTCCTCCACATCCTCCACTTATGAGTTTGTAATTTGCTGGACAAGAAGCTGTTGCTGTCGCTATGGTCGAGAGGGTAGAATTAGTATAGGAGACCGCACTTCAGGTAACAATCTTTATATCAGAGATTCCTCCTCCGCCTGATCCTCCGCCACCAGTTCCTATATTATCATAACAGGTGACTCCGATATGTGTAGATTGATTTGCGTATCTTGCGGTGACTATTCTATACTTCTTATTTCAATTATAGTTAAGCAATACATGTGGACCATTACCTGCTATAGCGGTAACATGACAAAAATCATGCTGTGCTGTAATAATTTCTCGACAACCATCTGGTATTGGATCACCACAAACTGTATTTGTTCCTCCTCTCCACTTAGCGGCATTATATGCACCTAATTCAGGATACACCATAGAATAATCAGTTTTCGTCGTACTATCATTGATTTCAAATTTTCATCCTCCACCCTGCCCGACTAATTCGAGGATTCTGTTGTACTCTTCTGCTGTGAGCATGTCTCCTGTTTTCTTACCAGAGACTGGTCAAGATTTGAGATCAGTGACTCATGGATTGAGATCTGTTGCAAGAGTAAAGTCATGAACTGCTGCTTTCATCTGAGTGATGAGAGAAGATCATGTAGTTGTCTGAGCAAAGAGTGTTGCTGAGAGAGTGAGGAGAGCAAGAGCTGAGACTCAGATGATGAGAGGGGATTTCATGGGGGAATTGAAAATAAGAATATAGTGATTCTATTGCTATGAGAGAGTGGTGCAATGCGAGTTTATTTCTTTTTCAGTTTTTGTGGCATAGTGATGGTTATATGAGGTAACTTCACCATTTTTTATA
>JAGOOR010000054.1 GCA_017992415.1 Candidatus Altimarinota bacterium | reverse complement strand
GGCGTCACGAGAGCATCATGACTCTGCATGAGTCGATTCCGGTCCTCATCGAGGGCTATCTGGTAGGTATCGAGGAGTTCTTCTTGGTCAGCTGTCGCTGATTCCACAAAGGGAATAAGTGAAACAAAATAATCACGATTGTGCATGAGAGCTATTTTTTTCAAGTCTTTTAATAGGGATTTTTGCTTTTCTGTAAATGATTCTGACATACATACATATTATTATTAATTACTTTTAGTCAAATTTTATAATAAATATTTGACAGGTGCATAAATGTATGTTTTAATATGATTGTTGGCTGTCCTATGTGACTCCATATGTCCTCAACCAAATAGATAGTCTCTGCGTGTGTGGTACACGGGAAAAACCATCCCAAATACCAATAACACACTGAGCTGGTGAAACTCTCACAAAACTCACCATAGAGGATGGCACAACACGGGATACGCGTATGGATCGTATCTATCGAAATCTCTCCCAGACCAATCGTCATCGACAATCGTTATGACTGATAGAGCCTGGGAGAGATTTTTTTATGAAATCTTTGTCTTGAGTATACCCTCAGATATGTATCAAACTCCTACTACACCTCGACCGTGAGAAAGAGCATAATATCCATCTTCCAGAGTAAATCGTGCTTTTTTGTTTTCGAGAATATCCGCCCATTGCTCAGGAACTATCTCTACCTTTTGTATTTGTGAAGTTTCCGTGAGACACCACCAGATATGATGCGTTGGAGTAAAAGTATTTCCTTTTATAGTACCAATTCTCATACCCGCATGGACGAAATAAAAATACTCTGCGAGTGGACCGAGATTTTTCTGGTTAAAATACACTCCATCTTTGGCTGTATAGAGAAATCCATTTCGGAGTTTTGATTTCAGATGTTTTGAAATAAAACGCTCTACTATTTCCCACTCCCCTTTTGTAGCGGGATTGACGATGAGTTTTTGCTGCCCCTTTGCTGCGAGAATTGGATAATCATGGTGAGCAGCAGAAGAAGATGATTTTTTTTGGAAGATAGAGGCAAAAAATCCACCAGTATGCTCTATATGAGGCCAGAATCGTTTTCGGAATAGTTCCCGCAATGTTGAGTCTTCTTTTTGCAATCGAACATCAATAATTTCCTCGTTTTCGAGGGTATTGAGTGTACAGGTTGAGTAGGAGAGGAATCCGTCTGGCTTCACAACAGTCTCTGCTGTTTCCATGAGCTGTTTTTGAAGTTTTGCAATTCGCTCGATATTTTTCTCATGCCAGTGATCGAGAACAGCTGAATCACGAAATGCTGTGCCTTCGCCACTACATGGAGCATCGAGCAGGACAGCATCGAAAAATTCTGGGAAATTTTGAAAAAATCGTCCATCACACGAGACAACAGCGATATTGTCATACCCCATTCTATCGAGATTATCGAAGAGTTGTGGCGTCCGTGTACGATTCACTTCATTGGCGATGACGAGCGAATCCGGGAAATAATCCGCAAGCTGGGTCGTCTTCCCTCCCGGAGCCGCACACATATCCAAAATGAGGGAAGAGGTAGAGAAAATAGGTAATACAGTTGAATTATTATCCATTGCCTTCCCTTTTTCCATTTCCCTCTTTCCTCGCATTTGCTCTCTGAGCAAATATGGTGGGTGTGCCGCCGCAACCTCCTGGATATAGAACCATCCTGCCTGATGTTCGAGCGTATTGCCAAGAGCAATAGTCGTATCTTCACGATCTATGAGAAAAACCTCAGGAATATCAGTCGCAGTCAGTGACCATCATTGTTCCTGTGCATGGATCTGGAAGTCTTCAAGTGGTATTTTTCGAGTATTGACACGAATACTCTTCCCTATCGGTTTTTTCATCGCAACAATAATCTCCTCCGCCTCGGGAGCAGAGAAATCAAATGTAGCCTGGAGATAGTCAGAGAATCGGGACATGCCTGGAATTGTAGTGATTTTTTAGAAAATGCTTCGAAAAATCACAAAAGAATTTGTGGGGAAAGGGCTATAAACGAACTAATCAAGAAGACATAACATTGAAAGATCAGAAACAAATTTGTCTAATGCAGATCTTCGCGCAGTTAACCAAAAAGCATTAACAGAATTACCTTCAATATGACCAGCAACATATAATGAATCAGATTCCTCAAATTCACCCACACGACCTCCAACACGAATACCTGTAAGAGTATCCATATCACCTATGCGTCTGACGAGACCAATTTTTTTCTGGAGACATTCCATTTTTGCAAACATATCACCTCATAATTCTTGCCATTCATAGTCAAACAATATGTTTTTTTCGTGAGTTTTTTCCATATTTTTTTGACCGAAAAGAGCATTCTGTACATTACCGGCAAGAAGAAAATATGTTGGAATATTTTTACTTCCACCGTCAGTTTCTTTCCAATTTACACCTAATGTCCGTGTGAATTTTCGTAGTCGAACCAATTCATCTTCTGTGGGTGTTGGAAGAGTTTTTCTCTCTCCATGGAATTTTCATTCACTCCAACTTACAATACTGAGTCCTTCTCCCAACCATGTGGCTATTTCGACGCTTGTCTTACCTGATGAAATAAGTTCTGCATGTTCAGTCGCGAGATCAGCATATTCTTGAGTAAGTTCTGTTGTCGTTTGAGTACATTGGGCATCTGAAGCTCTTTTCCTGATATCCGCTATTGCCTTAGATACCCCAGGATGTAGCTGTTCTAACTCTTGGACCTGAGCTCATGAGAGAAGTATTGATTCAGATGTGTCAGATGGTGAAGACATAAAAAATGGGTTATTTCAATTATTATTACCAATATTTAACTATGTCAAATTTTAATTTTATATTGGAATCCTTGGGTATAAATTTGACAAACATTTTTTTATATTTATTTTGTAAAATATGAATATACGACCAATACTTCCCTACACTCTGGAAGAGTTAGAAAGTTGAAACATAACTAGTGAAACAATACTCGACTTACCTCAAGTTGAGAAAGAGATATGAGCAAATCCTATCTATACAATGAAAGAGGATCCCTCCCGTGATGATATTATCTTTCAAACTGGAGCAGTTATTCTGTCTAATAAACTTGAAATACTGACAAGAACTGGTGGTGCAACAGGAGGTAGCTCCATTATCATGACTGGATCATGACAAAAAAGTCCTTTGCAAGTTGCACGAGAAAAACTCAAAAAAGGTGACCAATTATCGAATATGCCTCGACTTGGGCAACATTTCTGTATTTGATTCTGAAATAGTGGCACATTTGCACTACAAATAGGGTATATACTTGGAGGTGGGAGATATGAGTTTGATCAGGGACAGAAAAGAACAAAAAAACCAGAACTGCGTTGGGAAGACCCAGAATCACTCTTAGAAG
>JAGOOR010000022.1 GCA_017992415.1 Candidatus Altimarinota bacterium | reverse complement strand
CAAAAATATGAACAGCATGGCTCGCTTCCATGAGGGATTTAAAGAAATCCATGACCTGCGCCTCTGATATGCTGGGTTTTTTCTTGAATATCATAATACTTTATTACTGAATAGTTTAGACATAAAACAATATTTGCAAAAGATTTTTATATAGCCTCACGGAGAGTATCCGAAAATTGTATTTACAGCTATCCAGCAATTCGTTCTACTTTCTCAAGCATCTTCTGACACTGCTGGTGAGTTCGTTTTCTCATTCTGTCAAAATTGGTATAACTCTTGATCTTAATCCCGCACCAACCAAGGACTCCTATTTGGAGTATCATACGGAGGGGATTTCCTATAAACCAATAGAGGAATCAGAAGGCATCACAAGTACAGAAAATGCGTGCAGTTTTTCCTGTGAGGAGTTTTTTTGGAAAGAGAAAAGTATTCGGAGTATATTGATACGCAAATCCTCCTGTAAAAATAGTATCAAAGAAATTCTTCAGAATAGCAGGAATATTGACATGCCAGATAGGGAAGATAAAGACGAGCTCATCAGCTGCCGTGATTTTCGCTTGAATGGAATCACGAATTGGATCAGGTTTTTTCATATCTGATTTGTTTTCATAATCGAGATATCCCATCTTGAGTTCTGTTTTATACAAATCAAGAATCTCAACTGTATGACCATTTTTCTCCTTCGCCTCTCTATACCTCTGTGCTATGGCATGAGTAAAACCGTGCGTGCTGGGATGAGCTGTGATGATGAGAGAATGCATGGATGTAGTGTAGGATATTTCTCGTAAGTCGCAAGAATTATCACAAATCCGCTAAATAATAGTTCAGAAGACCCACATCAACATTTTTACGACTTTGTAGTATTCTTCGCTCTTCTTCTGTTCAATCTCCAGTATCGAGTATCTCGTAAAGAGTATCAAGGCGGTGTCTAATAGTTACTAATATTTTTTCAATGCGGATATTTTCGGGGAGTGAAGCGTTGGAGGATGCCCCAGATATTTCTAAATGATTCATGCTGAGTTGCTTAATTTCTATTCAATTCCGAGCGTATCGGTTATAGTTATGGTACCATTCTGTTGATTTTTATGGTTCCCTGCCCATCGGAGGACTCTCTCATCGGGGAGCACGAGTGTTCTATTGAAATAATAAATGCTCAGAGGAACATCTCCTTTTTTATCTGTCCATGTTTCTGGAGATCGTGTTTTATCCCATACCATAGAGCCTTGTAATGCTGACCTCACCGCAGCGACATCAATGGTATCTATTTGAGTTGTGATGGGTGTTTTTGTTCCTGGTTTGATAATCGTCAAAGTGAATACTCCATCATCATCTAGATGGAGAAAGTTAATCTTTCCATTTGGTTGAAAGTCCGCAGGATCTGAACTTTCCCAGAGCTTGTTTTTATCAGCTGCTAATTCTCTGACATTTTCTGTATAATCTGGGAATATATTCTCTACTGTGAGAATACCCTGTATTCTTTCTGCTGGATGAGGAGCTGTGGTTTGTTCTTTTGGAATTTGATCTCTATCAGAATTGCCCTCAGGAGCTAGGAAAGGTAGCATCTATTGTTATTTTCAAGAAATATTATGAAAAGTATTATAATAATTTAAATATTTTATCAACACTAGAGGCTATTTTGCACAGTTTTTTCTGGTAGCCCCGCAGTATGATTGGGCTGAGTAGTCATGATGGTTGTTGTATCGTCGAACAGTTGACAGAGAATGTGTGTATGATCCTCATCGAGTTCTGAGAGGACATCATCGAGGAGGAAGAATGGTTTTTTTCATGAATTTTCTGCAACATATTTTCCCAAGAGTCTGATAAACGCGAGGAGGAGCATCTTATTTTCCCCACGAGAGAGGATGTATTTGGTTCAATTCCATACTTCATGTATCTCCACTGAAAAACTGATCTCATCGAGGTGAGGGCCCACGGTCGTCCGACCCACCACGAGGTCGCGTTCGGTATACTCGGAGAGGAGTTTCAGAAATGCTTCTTTTGTTACTTCCTCAAGAGGATGTCGTTCGGAGAGTTCTATTCTGACAGGACCAGGGAGGTCGAGATGATTGAGGGATTGTGTCTGAAACCATGTGAAGAATCTTCTTCGTTCTCAGATGACCTGCACAGCGTATTCTGCGAGGAGAATATTCCAGGATGAGAGGTCCTCTTTACGAGCTTCTTTATCGAGAATTGACTGAATTACTCGATTCCGAGAGGTAAGTGCAGTTTTGTAATTTCTAAGAATTTTATCATATCCAGGACTAGCAAAAACAAGCATATCATCCAGAAAATTTCTCCGTTCACTTGGTTCGCCTGATATGACTCGGAGATGGTCACTCTGTATCCAGAAAGCTCTGAAAGGCATCTTATCTTCATACCGAGGTTTTGAACAAGAGGACTCATCCATATACCATTTTGGGGAACGATTATTTCCATCAAAAAGTGATTGAAAAAGTACATCTCATACCTCGAAACGAAGTGCCCATTCTGACTGCCCAAAGGATGTTTTTCCCTCCCAGTTGGTATGGTGGGGGTTGCTGGCATTGATGAGAATAGAGAGAGCTTCGCAAAGTGTTGATTTCCCAGAGCCATTATTTCCCACGAAAACTTGTAGACTATCAGAAACTTCCAGAGTTTTGTTTGAATAATGTTTGAATTGATAGAGAGAGAGTTTCATTTGTGATATATTTTCTGATTCTATTGTACTTTTTATCGAAAAAGTACGAAAACGATTTAGGGGAACTCAAACTCGCTATAGACCAGGTTCATCTGAATATCTGTTTTCATCTCACTCAGACAGTTACTCGTTTTGCCATTCAAGGCAAAATCTCCCCCCTAAAAACCTGTTTCTGTTTCCCAAGAGATAACAATCCATCTCTTTTCTTTTTTTATTTATTCTTTTTTCTTTTGAAAATCTCTAGATTTTCAATGGCATAATAATGTGTCGGAAATCCTCCTCTGCTGTGTTGAGATTGGTTCCTTGGATGAGGATAGGTGAGAGACTGGTCTCAAATCCTACACGGACATCATCTCATTCGATGACCTGGAGTGCATCGATAAAATAAGTGGCATTGAGTCCAACCTGGTCGTTTCCTTCTATTTCTGCTGGTACTTCTGTTTCACTCGCACCAAGTTCAGTATCACCGGATTCCAGCCGAATCAGACCACTGCTGTCGAGTGCCATTTTGACATTAAAATTATTCTCACGAGCGATGAGACTTACTTGTCTGAGGGATTGTATGAGTTTTGATCTGTTAGTGAGCGCATTGATGCTTGTTGTCTTTGGAAAGAAGTTTCCGTAATCAGGAAAGTGTCCGTTGAGGAGGCGTGAATAGAAAAGAACATTTTCGTAGACGAGCAATATCTGATTATCAGCAAAATACACTTCAACATCGACTCCATCAGGAAGGGTCTTCATAATCTCATTTGCACTTCGAGCAGGGAGTATGATAGCTATTTTTTTATCTACCCCAGTGTCACAGTTGTACCGATATTCAGAGAGTCTGAAGCTATCAGTTGAGGCAAAAGTAACATGGTCTGTATGGAGCTGGATATAGACACCAGCCAGAGTTGGACGGATATTTCAGCTCGCACAGGAGAAGAGTGTTTTGCTAAAAGCTCGTTTCAGAACATCTGAGCTCATACGAAATTTTGTATCTCGGCGAGTCGCTGGAATCATCGGGAACTCATCTGCTCCGAGTCATTTGAATCTGGTTTTTTGTTTATTTGCTGTGAAGTTGAGAGTGTGGCCAGTGTCAGTTTTTATCTTGAGACGAGTCGGATCGAGGAGATTCAGGTATGATGCGAGAAATCGAAAAGAGACAGTGATATCGCCAGGTTCTTTTATCTCAATGTCGCCCTCGATAGTATATTCGATGGCCATTTCGAGATTATTTGCCACTATGGTCAGTTTTTCATTGGTCGCACGGAGGAGTACATTTTCGAGAATGGGAGTTGTCGGACTATTGATAACCGCATGAGCAACTGTTTTGATTGCTGTGAAGAGTTTGTCCGAATCGAGTTCTATGTGCATAAGAGGGAAGAGCGAAGAGGTAAATGGGAAGGCGTAAGACTTATTTTTGATTATTTTGAATCATCGAGAACAACATTTTATTGATTTCTTCAAGAGTTCCTAATATGTCTTTCGCATTTTCATCTGTTATATAATTAAATTTTGCTGCGAGAAGAATTTGTGTGGCTAATTCAGAGCAGGATCACTTTGCAATTTTGAGAAAATAGGCATATTCCTTATCGCTTCAGCGACCATTTCCTTCTGCAATATTTGATACAATTGATATTGCTGAACGACGAATCTGAGATGAGAGGGCAAATTTCTCTTCTTCAGGAAATGATTTGAGCAGAACATATATGCGTTCTGTTATTCAGAATGCTTTTTGCCAGACTTGTAGACTTTCAAAATAAAAGACCATATTCCTGCGTATTACCATTTTGCCCTTTCCTATTACCTATTCCAAGTAGAACTTGGAATTGGTAGCTCCGGCCGGACTCGAACCGGCACACCTTGCGGCAAAGGATTTTGAGTCCTTCGTGTCTACCATTCCACCACGGAGCCATACGACCTGTTTGAGCGTGGATGCCTATGGCTATCTCACGCGATTAGGATATAGGAAAAGATGATTTTTGCAAAAGAGTATTGCGAAAAAACTCCCTCAATTTTTCGAGGGAGAAAATGTAGAAATTAAAACTCAATTTTGATTTTTTCTCCGAACTGTAAGGGCACAATATCTAAATTCAAAAATTCTTCGAAGGAAATATTTCTAAAGTCTACTTTTTTACTAAAAAAACACTCAATAAGCTGTATGAGAAATCAATGAGTTATGACGACGATGTCTTGTTCTGGATTTTTTCTAAAATCTACAATCATCTCTCCTAATCTTTGCAATACTAATTCGGGGCTTTCTATTGCGGGGTTTCTGGCAAAAAAACTCTGCCAGAATTTGTTTCTAACGCTTTTCAGTCATCATTCCGTGAATTCTACCTGAGTGATAATATCTGATAGGTCAAAATGTAATTCATTAAGATAATTTTTTTTGTGGATTGATGTGAAGCCTATTTTTCTCGCTGTTTCGTAAGTCCTTAATTGTTCTGAAGTGTAGCAGGTTAATGATAAATCGTAGTCATTTAAATACTTGAATTCTTGGTCTATATGATATTCTCAAATATCCAGTCAGAGATTTCTTAATTCCTCGAATGTGAGTTGATTATAGTCAGAGAATTTTCCGACGAGGGAAAAATGTCTCATAAAGTGAGTTGCAGAGGTCATGATTTTATTTTAAGAGTTTTATGAGAAAAAGCTTGAGTATTTCACGACCGTTCTGTGTCATCACAGATTCTGGGTGAAACTGGACACCGAGCATGTTCTCGTTTGGAGCATGAATCATATCAATACTTCCGTCAGTTTTTCTGAGTATTTCACATCACTCTTTTTCACCAAATCCTGCAAAAGAATTGTAGTGACCGACTTTTTCTTCACCAGAGGGAAGTTGTATATCTCTCTGGACTCCTTGTAATGATTCTTCAAGTTTCCTCACTGCGAGTCCGAGATACTGACAGATGGCCTGACATCCGAGACAGATACCCAGGAGTGGAGTATTTCATCTCTCAGCCATTATTTCTCTCAGGCGATTCATCTTCGGATCTGTGAAATCATTGATATCACCAGGTCCCCCACCGAAGACGAGGATATCTTCATTACGAATATTACGAATATCAGGAAGTAGGGGATCCACTATGCTCCTATAATCATTGTAGTCTTCTACTTTTACTTTTGCCCCGAGAGATTCCATCATGACTCAGAGTATGTAGGCGAAATCATCTTCGAAATTGAGAATAGTTATTTCTTTTCAGAGAATTTCTGGACTGGGTTCGAGCTTGTGTTGTTCTCAGAAATGAAATCGAGAAAGGAATTCATTCCTGGCTAATTGCATCGCTCGCTCGTGTCTCCTTTTTTGCATAGGTTGGAGCACGGTAGTACGCTGTTGAAATTTTCCAGAGAGTACAGAGATATTTCATTGAGCTTTATTTCTCGTTTCATCCGCCTCGTCCTGAGGCACTGATTCCTGTGTGATGCCAGCTCCTGCTGTGACGGTCGCAGTTTCTTCACCAAAATCCAGATGTACGCCACGGATAGCGATAGCACTGTCGAGATTCCCATGATTCCGATAGACACCGAAGACACCACCATAGTATCCACGCGTGATTTCTTCCAGGCGAGCAATGATTTTCGCGGCTTCGTTTATGGGGCTTCCAGTGAGTGTTGTGGCGTTCAGGGTTCTTCTCAGAGCATCAATAGCGTGTGTGCCTGGGACGACTTTTCCTGCGATGATATATTCGGTATGGATGACAGCTCCAGTCTCCCGCAGAAATGGTCACTCGATATGTCAGTGTGGGCAAAATCGAGCAATCATTTTCGTTCCCTCATCGAGGAGCATGGTGAGTTCTTGGCGTTCTTTTTTATCTTTCATCAGGAATTCCGTCAATCGTGCGTCAAAAGATTCTTCATCACCAATTCTCATCGTCCCAGCAATCGGGTTGATAGTGGCGCGCTTATTTCTGATAGTGAGATGTCTCTCAGGACTCGCAAATGCATAGGCATGATCGGGAGTGTGGAAGAGAGCAGTCATATAGGTACCTCGTATTTGTAGGAGTCTGGCGAGCATAGCGAGTGGTGTCGTTTCCGAGAGTCCTGTTATTGGCGCTGAGAAATTTCTCGCCAAGACGACCTGACATATATCGCCATTTTTGATGTGTTCCTGTGCTTGTATAACCTTTTCACGGTAGAGCTCATCTCAGATATCTGGGATAAAATCTCCGAGTGAAAAAGTATCGTCACCATGAGTGGTGAGTATGGTGTGGAGTCGTTCGCGTGTCACATATTGGATATCTCGTGTCTTTGAGACGACAGCGAGTATTGGTTCGTCGCCTATGGCTTCTCGACCTGCTTCTCGCATAGTGCTAGAAGGAGTGAGAAAGGTGACGACTTTTCCGGGAGTCTGGAGAGATTTTATCTCTTCGAGTGAGGCAGCTCTGACGAGCTCGCCGGGATAGACGCGTGCATGATTGCCTTGAGCAATGATGGCATAGTTTTCTCCTCTGAGTGAGGAGGGAAGTGTATTCTGTTTCATAGAGTAAATGGTAAGATAAATAATGTATTGGTTCTTGTGACAAAAAAGTTCACAAAAAAACGGTGTCCGTCATTCCGGGCAAGGATTTTTATTGCTTTAGCAGGGAAATCCGCGACCCGGAATCCAGGTGTATTATTTATCCTTTAATTATTTAGGAACGCTTTGCGTAGTAATATCCTGGATTCCACATCTTCGCTCTCCTCCTCTGGAGGATTCGCTCGTCTGGAATGACGGGAGGAATTACTTACGCCATCATCCCTTGATTCTTCAGTACTGCAGAATACGAGATCCACGACTGACCGTCGTGATAGAGAGTTCGAGTTCTTCAGCTATTTCTCGCTGAGTCTTGCCAGCGACGAGAGCATGCATGATCTTGATTCGCTCATCGAGGGCTTCTATTTCTTGAGGAGTCAAAATATCCTCAAGGAATCCATCGAGATTATCCTTGTAATGATTCAATTCAGTAATAATGTTTCTGCGGAGAGTGGCTTGGTATGACATACTTGTTTGTTAGATTGTATTACTACGATGATACAAAGAGTGATGAGAAAGTCAAAAGAAAAATAAAAAATACCCCAGAGTGTGGGGTATTTCCATATTTCAAAATGAGAGATTATCCAATTACATTCCCCGCTTTATCCCGTATCACCATTTTTTTATCTTCTGCGGTTTTGTTTGCGAAGTATTGCTGGACAATCATGAAGAGAGTACCGATGAGCCAGTAGAGTCCGACACCAGCAGGGAATTGATAAGCAAAGAGTGCCGCCATAGCAGGGAAGATATAGATCATCATCTTCTGCATCTGTTGCATATCTGGCATATTTGGATCTTTTAGTTTTTCTTCTTTTTCTGGTTGAGCAGATTTTATCCTCTTCTGTGCGAGCCACATCTGACCGAATTGTAATCCACCAGTGGTGAGACCGAGAACGACTCCGATGATACCACCGCTTTCTTTGAGTTCGAGACCAAAGAAATTTGTATTCAGAGTGATATTTCGGAAATTTTGAAGCCAATCAAAATCATACAGGTGAGCGAGATTCCCAGGATTACTGATATTGAGAATAACCTGATAGAGGACGATGAGGATAGGAATTTGTATGAGAATTGGGAGACATGAACCGAGAGGATTTACTCCTTCTTTTTTGTAGAGCTCCATCATCTTCATACCAATCGTCGCCTGATCTCATTTGTGTTCTTCTTGAATGGCCTTTATTTTTGGTTGTATAACCTGCATTCGTCTCTGTGAGACGAGCATTTTCTGCTGAGGGATGAGGAGTCCGAGACGGATGATGAGCGTGATGGCGACAATTGCTCCACCGAGGCTGTATCCTGGTAAGAGGAGAGTGAGAGCAACAAAGAGATTGTAGACAGGATTATAAAAGAAAGTTCGAAAGAAGAGACGGAAAGCACCAGCATGACCTATTGTGAGTGTCGTTTCTGAAGTATTCGTTGTCTCAAATTGCGTGTAGGTGAATCGCAGATTCACTTCAGGTATATCTGCAAAGCTCTCTTGGAATTGGAAAATATCTTCTTTGCTATCGCCAAAGAGAGGAGTAGTTGCTTGTGCTGTAGCTGTGACAGTGCGACAAAATGCCTCAGGGAGGTTTGTTTTTTGTACACCATTTGCTGTCACACCAATATCACGACAAGTATCGACGATGATGTCTGTTTTTGTGTCATTGATGAGAGAGACAACAGGGGTAGCGGGGAGAGTATAGGAGCTCGAGTTGGCGATGATTCTCACAGGTTCCGGAATCGGTGCCGCTTTTTTGTTCGCACTTTGCCAGAAAAATACGACGAGAAATACGAGGTAGATAATAATGAGAGTTTTTTTGGAAGGGTTCATATTTTTAATTTAGACAGTCAATAAACGAATTACAGGCTTTTCAATAGTATAGAATTTAGCTAAAACACAAGATTCTTCTATATTCTCGAGAGAAGGAGCCGCGCATCCTCTACTAATTCTACTGGTATTTTTTTCTCCGGTATTTTGAGTCATTTTTTGAGTGTAAAAATACACTGGAAAGATTTACCACGAGGACTTTTCAACATGGGCAGAAGTCCATCATAGATGCCACGACGGTAGCGGTTTCTCTGGACAGCTCGCTTATCGTGTTTTCGAGAAATACTCACAGCCATTCTATGGTAGGATGCAGTTCATATTTCCAGACAATTCATAGTCCAGTATGTTCAAAAAAAGGGTCTTCCTTTTTTGAAGACCCTACTTACTTCGTATTCTCTGAGGCGGTATTTCTGTGCTATCATGCGAGAGGGTTATGATGTCCTACTTGCTTTTCTTCTTAGCAATAATATGAAATTTTGGATTTCCTTTTGGAGATTTGAGACGAATAGGGTAGCTCGGAGCGAGTTCGTGACGACCTTTTTGTCGACGACGCTTGAGAACATTTCGGCCGTTTGCTGTGATACCACGAGAGAGGAATCCATGTTTGCGGAGTCTTCTGCGTTTCTTGAGTTTTCCGAGCATAATAAATAATTAGAAGGGTAGGTTCTGTGAAAGAATATGAGGATTGTATAGAAAAAAGAACAAAGTCAATCTATTTCGGAGACTCTGTAGTAGTCTCAGGCTTTTTGCCTTGTAAGAGCTCTTTTGTAGGATCATAGAAGTCCAGATTTTTATCTCCAATAACCTCCACCATATAGTCGAGAAGTTCATCGAGTTTTACTTCTTTCTGGATTCATTTTTCCATGTTTTTGAGCTGACATACACCGCGACGAGCCTCCATGATTCCGATAATAGCTACATATTTTGCCTTGAGATGATTGGCTTTTTTGAGTTGTGTTTTCATCGAAGGAGAGCCAAACGATGCCAGGATATTCAGCCCCATATCACGAGCCTGGATACTGAGAGGGAGAGCGAGTTTTTTTGCCTCTTCGCCAACCTGGATGAAGTAGAGATCTATCGTGTCTTTATTGATGACTGAAAGTCCTGACTCAACCATAGAGTCTATGAGTCTCTCAACTCCGATTGCAAAACCAGCAGCAGGGACTGGATTCTTGCTCCCTAGATTTGTAGCGAGATCATCATATCGTCCGCCACCACAGTATGAGTCCTGGGTTCGCCCAGAGTTATCGACACATTCAAACACGATATCCGAATAATAATCGAGACCACGAACGAGCGTATCATCTTCTACGAAATCAATTCCCAGAATAGTGAGATATTCTTTTGTTGATTCATAGTATGCTATTGAGTCTTTTTTCATGAAATCACGCAGTTTTGGTGCGAAGGGGAGAATTTCACGAACATCTGGGTTTTTTGAATCAAGTATTCTGAGAGGATTATTCTCTACGCGAGCAGCATCTATCTCATCGAGAAGGTGTGATTTTCCACGAAAAAAAGCCTGGAGCTCAGCAACATAAACTTCTCGTTCTTTTGCATTTCAGAGAGTGTTGATTTTAGTGGTAAATTTTCACTTGAGGCCACAATCTGAGAGGACCTTCACAGCCATGTGAATATTCTCTGCATCGAGGACAGGATCTCTCTCTCCAATTATCTCCGCACCAATCTGGTGAAACTGCCTGTATCGCCCCTTTTGAGGTCTATCATAGCGAAAATGTGGCTCGACATAATAGAGATACACCGGCTGAGGTTCTTGTGAAAAATGTTCGAGATAGGCTCGCATCACACCAGCAGTTGATTCAGGTTTGAGGACGAGATCACGACCTTTTTTATCCTGAAATTCATAGAGTTCTTTGCTCACGACATCTGTATGTTCACCAACAGAACGCACGATGAGATCACGCATTTCCATCATGGGAGTGGAAATACGGGTAAAGCCATAGTGACGAAAAATATGTCTCGCAACCTTTTTGATAAAGGTATAATATCGTTGTTGCTCGCCGAACCAGTCTTGTGTTCCGCGCACGCGCTGAGGAATTTCCATAAGCAAATTTCGAGTTAGACAGAAAATAAAGATATAGTTATCTATTGTAGTATTTTCTTTTCAAATGCAATTAAAATGAGTTTCATCTTCTTTTTTTCCGTGAACTCATTCTTCACACAATCCTCACAATTCCCCTCTAGTCAAGTCCGAACTTTTCTATATAGTGTAGAAATGAAAATATCAAAAATACTCCTCTCTCTCGTCTGTACTTTGTTTATCTTACCATCTTTTGGTCAGGATGTTGCCAAGGATAAGGAACTTTTTGAATTCTCAACTACAGCACCAATAGCAGCAAAGGTTGAAGTAAAGACTCCTGTGGTTGAAGCAAAGACTGAGACAAAAACTGAAAAAGCTCCTGCAGCAGCACTTGTGGCAGATGCTCAAACTATGATCAAGGATAAGCTCCTTCAGAAGTATCAAGTTCGTCTCGATGATGTTATAGGTCGTATGACAAATAGACTCGGTGCTTCTTCTGTGACAGAGCAGAGAGCAGCGCTCGCTGATCTCCGTGATCGTATGTCAGAAAAGAAAACTCTTGTCTCAGGCATGAAAGACATCGAACCTCTCAAACAGGACATCATCACTGCTATCCTCGATCATGTCATCTTCCGTCTCGATGGTCTCATCAAACAATCAGCACAAACAATCAGCGATAAACAACAGGCGTAGTCCTCTAGAGTATTAAGATTGGTCCCTGTATTAAGTTTAAGAGAAGAATCCTCTTAATACAAGTAGCCATTCTTACTACTTAATACTAGGCTACCACAGTTGTCTTGGTGATTTCTACTTTCTTAAACGGTTTATCGCCACTGTCGGTAGGGACGAGAGCAATAGTCTCGATAATCTCCATACCTTCCACTACTTTCCCGAAAACACTATGCTTACCATCGAGCCAAGTAGTTTCCTCGGCATGGACGATGAAGAACTGACTTCCATTAGTATCAGGCCCAGCGTTTGCCATAGAGACAAATCATTTTTTATGAGAAAGCTCAGGATGAAATTCATCCTCGAATTTCTCACCGTAGATGCTCTCGCCACCCCTTCCAGTTCCAGTAGGGTCACCACCTTGTATCATGAAATCCTTGATAATACGGTGGAAAATCGTTCCATCATAATAATTCTTCTTCGCGAGCTCGACGAAGTTTTTCGCAGTCTTGGGGACTTTATCAGCAAATATCTCGAGCGTGATATCACCATGATTGGTGTGGAGTGTGACAGTAGGATTGGACATATAATAAAAGTAATAAAATAATTTATGCTGATGATAGAGTGAATTGGTAAAAAGTGAAATTTATACTAGTTATCTTGATAAGTCGGAGAAACACATATTATAAGACGATGGAAAACGATGGCAATGTTTGAAATACTTGAGAAGATAGTTGGAGATTCATAGGTCGAGCACTTCAGAGACCAGAACCGAGAGGTGCTATAGATTTTGTGAGATGGAATGGAGCACAGAGTCCAATTATAGGAAAAATTATTGCAGTTGAAGTTGAGCGTGTGATTGAGAAATCATGCCCAGAAATAAAGAGCTTATTACACCAAGACAGTACTGAAACAGGAGTTGTTCTGCTTCTGGGGAGAATGTTTGCTCAGTGTTTTTATCAGTATGGAATTGAAGAAGTAATTGATCAGTCTGATTTTGCGTGTATTTCACATAAGCAGAAGCTCTGGGTTAGTAATGTTGTCCTCGGCGTCGAAGACTGTAGCGATATGCGTATTTCTGAAATAGCCCATTTTGTCAAAACTCAACTAGATTTATACCTGATACAAAATGCGGAGAGATTGATGGGAAAGGCTGCGAAAAAGGTAGAGGAAAACTTTCTCGGACAGTCAAATTAAAAGTATATAAAAAATCCCCATTTCTGGGGATTTAATTTATTTTGGAGG
>JAGOOR010000053.1 GCA_017992415.1 Candidatus Altimarinota bacterium | reverse complement strand
CCAGAGAGGGCGAGATTGAGCGAACGAGGAATGGGTGTTGCTGAGAGAGCGAGTGTGTCGACTCATGCCTTGAGATGGAGAATTTTTTCTTTGTCTGTCACTCCGAATTTGTGTTCTTCATCGACAACGACAAGTCCGAGATTTTGAAATTTGATATCTGGTGAGAGAAGTCTGTGCGTCCCGATAACACAATGAATCGAACCATCCTTGAGTCCAGCGAGGACAGCCTTGATTTCTTGAGTCGTGCTCATACGAGTCATCATCGCGACATTCACGCCAAAAGGCTTGAGCCGTTCACGGATAGACTCATAGTGCTCATACGCGAGGACGACAAGTGGCGCGAGAAATATCGTCTGTTTTTCATTAAGAAAAGCTCGATACACCGCGTGCAAGGACACTTCTGTTTTCCCAAATCCGACATCACCAGAGAGGAGTCTGTCCATCGGTTTCTCACTCTTCATATCCGACATAATACCGTGAATAGCCTCTTCTTGATCGAGCGTATGCTTATGCGGAAATGCGATATGAAATGTCTCTTCTTTCTCAGGAAAGTCCATCATCGACACACCGCCAGCCATCCGGCGAGCCGCGTGATTTGCGAGGAGCTCTTCTGCAATTTTTTGAATCTCTTCATTGGTCTTCGCGAGAATCAGCTTCCATGCAGGACTCCCAAGTCGAGTGAGCGTCGGTGTACTCTCTCCGACAAATTTCGACACACGATGAAGCTCCTCAACTGGTACGAATAGTCTGTCCTTTTCCGCATACTCTATCTCGATATATTCCCGCTCCATGCCAGACAAAGTATTCCTCACTATTCCCTGAAATATTCCCACTCCGTGAAAGAGATGAACGACAGGATCGCCAGCTTTTATCTGGACGAGCAGGTCGAGCTGAGGTCGCTTCTTCTTCCGTCGAAACACTCCACCGAGCAGTGGTCATATCAGCTCATCAGTAATCACACAAACACCTCCTCCATTCTTCATTATTCATTCTCCATTCTTCATTATTCATTCTTCATTCTTCATTGGCATGACGAAGGAAGGGCCACCAAGTTTCCACGCATGAATCTCTGCCTCTATATCATTATCTGCACAAAACTTCTCCATAACAGAAGGTTGCTTTGTAAGAATAATATTCCGCCATTTTTTCTCTTTTATCTTTTCTCTTTTATCTTTGAGGAACTCCACGAGTTCGCTCAAGGTCTCACATTCGACATACTCAACACCAACAGGTGGATGGGCAGGATCAGTAATCTGATTGATCTCTATCGGTGAGTGCTCACGACGAATCCTCTCAAAATCAGGTGCGAAATCAAGTCAGAGTGCCAGGGATTGTGGGTGTTTTTGAGGCATATTACTAACAAGATTGTGTTGAAAAATAATAAAAAACAACTAATCTAAGTCCTAGTAATTGTTAAATTAAATAAAATGATAGATTGGATCGGTCTCGGAAAATTAAAATCTAAGAGCTTTATTTGCTGACATTGTGGTAATCCATTAGCATCAGAAAAGTGATGGAGCGCACAAAATAGTTCAACTGGAAAATTTTGGCATATTTATATCTGTCATCATTGTATTAAGCCAACATTTTTTGACGAACATGAAAGTCAAACTCCTGGTATTATTTTTGGAAATGATGTAAACGATATAAATGATGAACATGTAGAAAAACTCTATACTGAAGCTCGAAAATGTACAAATAATAATTCATTTACTGCCTCTGTGCTTTGCTGTAGAAAATTATTAATGCACATTGCTGTTGCGAGAGGTGCAAAAGATGGACTAAAATTTATTGAATATGTTGAATATCTATCAGCAAAAAATTACATTCCTCCCGATGCAAAAGATTGGGTAGATCATATACGAGAAAAGGGAAATGAAGCTAACCACGAGATAACAATTATGGCTAAAGAAGACGCAGAAGATTTAATTGCATTTTCAGAAATGCTATTAAAACTCATTTATGAATTTCCTGCTAATGTTAAAAGAAAAAGACCAGCACCTACAATTCCCCAGGCTTAAACTATGAAGAAAATAATCACACCAACAATTCTCCTACTATCAATTTTATTAAGTTCATGCACTATTGATTGGCAAGATAAAAATGTCATCCAAATCAAAGAACTAGAAGATAGAAACACCGAACTAGAAAAAGAAAATTGAGAACTTAAAGAAGATAAAGCTAACAAAAATGATGCAAAAGTTGAGTTCGATGATTGTATGATTAGGGCACACGAACAATTTGTTCGTGCTGGAAATAAAATCTGTTTGGATATGGAATATACATTAGCCCAAATTGAGAATTTAGAATGCAGAATGTCACCTGGTGATTTAGATAGGATTACTAAAACACAAACAGAATGGCAAGAGATGTGCATCAAAGTGTATGATTCTAAAAAATAATTATATCATCTCCTTCTGCCCATAATGTATACTTCAAAAAGAAAAGTGATATAATCTCCCTGACCTTATTTCCTTATTTTTTTCCTATGAACGCTTCGATGTTTTTGGCACAGTTTTGGGGAGTTTCATTTGTCATCCTCAGTGTATTGTTTTTGATGAGACGAGAGAGTATTGTCGGATATATGAAGTCAGTGATGAGTGAGCCTGGTATTCTCTTTATCGCAGGATATGTGTCACTCTCTATGGGTATCGCGAGTATCCTCGTACACAATGTCTGGACACTTAATTGGAGAGGTATCGTCACACTCATGGGTTGGCTCGCACTCGTCAAATGAATCACCCTTCTTGGCTTCCCAAATACCACAAAGAAGTTTACCAACCTATACAAAAATGATAATTTCATCACTGTGGCGATGTTTATCATGCTTATCATCGGTATTTATCTCGTGATTCAGGGATTCGGATTGTAGGAAGAACGGATAAATTGGTATTTTATTTTCTTATTCTTGATATATGAACACAGCTATTTTTCTGGCACAGTTTTGGGGAATAGTCCTCACAGTGATGACTATTGGTATTTTTTTTCGTAGACAGGATATCCCCTCACTGGTGAAGTTGGCTCACAACGAAGGAATGCTCGTCTTTTCTGGTTTTCTGGGAGTTATGCTCGGTGTAGGTCATATTCTAGCATTCAATACATGGAGCACAGATTGGACAATAATCCTGACACTTATTGGTTGGGTAATTTTCTGCAAAGGAGTTGTACGAGTATTTATACCCACACAGGTACAGAGATTTGTCACAGCATTTCATAATAAAAGATCTAACACAACAACTCTCATCGTCATCGTATTTATACTAGGTCTCTATCTCATCATAAAGTGATTCGGATTATAGGGATTTCTTTTTCAGAAAGACGCATATAATCGCTCCATGATTCTCCCAATATTTCATCTCATAGTTGGTCTCGCTATCCTGATAAAAGGAGCGGACATCCTCGTCTCTGGCTCTGCATCAGTTGCAAAAAAATTCGGCGTATCCAGTCTCGTCATCGGGCTCACAATTGTTGCATTTGGAACATCGCTTCCAGAGCTCACTG
>JAGOOR010000052.1 GCA_017992415.1 Candidatus Altimarinota bacterium | reverse complement strand
GAGACAAATAAAATCAAGAAGGCAAAATTTGCTCAATCAGGCATTGCAGGGCTTTTGCAGGGATACGACATCACTATAGAATAAAAAGAGTAAAATCCTCTTCTATATTACTCTCCTTGCTGATTGTCAAACTCCTTGATAGCCTATATAAAGTAAATGTCTCACATTATAAATAGGAGAAGCTGAGAAAGTGCTATACTCACGACTCTATTTCTTAGCCATATTATTATGTCTGAACCTATTGAAGAAGAAGTTGTCGCTCCTGCTACAACTGAAACAGAAACTCCTACAACTGACGCTCCTGAAGCTGATGTTCCTGAAGTCACACCTGCAACAGAGGAAACTCCTGCTGCATAGTTCTCTTTTGAACTTTCAGAAAAGCACCTTCGGGTGCTTTTTTATATTTTTACAAGTACAAAATGTCATATTGACCAGCAAGAGCCTGATGTGGTGGAAACATAGTTACATTTAATTCTCTGCAAGTAGCATGATCTAGCTTTGGAAAAAATAATACTCTTCCCACAGGCACATTGAGAGATAAACTTATGAATGCAGTTTGAGAAATGAATACTGCACAATTAAGCACTGAGATTCGAACGAGATTGGAAATAATACAACGATTTCGGAACCAATCATACCTTCTCTCTGAAGACGATGTAACATTTTTAAAAGAATTAACAAAATAATACACTTTTTTATTTCTCAAAAAGGCACTTCCAGGTGCTTTTTTCTTATAGACACAACACCAATCGCGCATACAATATCCTTCTCAGGTTTTTTAACGCTTCTACTATGAAAAATAAAGCCATACAAACAGAAATCGATGCATCGTATCTCTATCAGAAGTTAGCTGAAAATGAGAAAGATACAGTCATAGCTGATGTATATAAACAGATGAGTAGTATCGAGAGAGGTCACGCAGAAGCTTTTGCCAAGAAAGCGAATATCAGTCTCGAAAATCTCATAATCCCTTCTGGTCGAGCGAAGACGCTCAATCTCATCGGTCGAATATTTGGGTATGATTATGTCCTGGGGATCCTCATGAACACCGAAAAAAGTCTCTCGAATGGTATCCTCATGGCAAAAAAACAACACGGTATGCCCATCACAGGAACAGAGACAAATCATGTCACGATACTCCGATGAATCCTCGATCGAGAAGCGAATATGAGTAGTGAACATATCACGAAATTTGAAAAACAACATCGCTCAGTCGGAGGCAACGCTATCCGTGCTGCTGTCCTCGGTGGTAATGATGGACTGGTCTCAAATTTTAGTCTCGTCATGGGTATCGCTGGAGCGACAAGTGGTAACGAATGAGTACTCTTGGCAGGTCTCGCAGGCCTCCTCGCTGGAGCCCTCTCTATGTCTCTCGGAGAGTGGATATCTGTGAAGAGTTCTCAGGAACTGTATGAAAATCAGATGGAAGTAGAAATGGAAGAACTGGAGACGAATCCCGAAGGAGAGAAACACGAACTCGCTCTCATCTACATGACAAAATGAGTCCCCGAAGCACAAGCACACAAGATGGCAGAAGAAGTCATAAAAGACACTGAGCACGCTCACGAAGTCCTCGTACGAGAAGAACTCGGTATCAATAGTGAAGAACTGAAAGGCTCAGCTTGGGAAGCTGCGATTTATTCGTTTATTCTTTTCTCTATCGGGGCCATTATCCCCGTCGCACCATTTATGTTTCTCGCTGGTATGCCTGCCATCATCGTGAGTGTCTGAGCGAGTGCTGTAGGATTATTTATTATCTGAGCAGCTATCACACTCTTCACTGGTAAAAATGTGTGGTACTCTGGGTTCAGACAGATGATCTTTGGTCTCGCAGCTGCTGCTATCACATTTGGCATCGGAAGCGTCGTCGGAGTCGCTGTTGGATAAAATATTTGACAGAATAATAAAACATTCTAAAATACTAACCAAGATGATTAAAAAGTTACTTTGATCACCTGGATGACACTGACCGGGAAGACCGCGTAACATCTTGCGGCCCGTCACGCATTTCATATCTATCACCAAGCGCTCAATTGAGCGCTTTTTTGTACCCTATTTTCCTCTCAGGCCACCCTAACAGTTCGGATGATTAGTTTCGGGACGTTACTCTCTAATTTTTTATCCAAACTTTTATGCCAACACCCAATGACGCTATTAATGGCTCTGATTCATTTGATGGTATGGATAGAGGCTGAAATGTTATCAAGTCTCTCTTCATGCGGACAATAGAAGATCGAGTAGCCCGCGCACTCTGAGAAGACATGGAATAGCCCGAAACTCATCCGATAACTATTTAGATACCTAAAAAATAGACACCTCGCGAGAATCATTCTCTCCTGAGGGAGGATGAGTTAGTACAAAAACAATCATAAATCCATCCACAACTTACACTCATTTTTAAATCTATAATTATTAATAATTCAATTATGACTGAAATTGAACAAACATCTTCTAGCTCACCAGATCAAGATATAAATGCAGAAAATCTTTTTTGGCTTAAAACACGTTTAGACATTCGACTGACTGCATTGAGATTTAGAATGAATATTCATGAGATTGTCACAGACACACGGGTAGCTGATGCTCTGGCAAGTTGAGATCCTCTTTCTCATGATGACATAACACGTGCTCATGATCAGATTTATGAAGCGGCGATACGTAGAACACGTCTTATTGATACAGAGGATTATTATGAAGGCGAAGAGAGTTACGAATGCTAGGCTATTCACTTAATTCTAACCATTTTTTATGAACACACTTCCCTCTTGAGAGGTAATCAATGAGGTAGTTCGCTCAGGTATACAAGCCTGAGTTCGTCTACAATCCTCAAACATTCTTAGTCAGAGACAAAGCGTATGATGATGGAACTATATTTCTCTCCCTGGCGGTATAACAGCACAACAGATTTATATTATGGAAGCCGGGTGACAAAAAATCGTCCTCAAGGTCTGAGTAAGTGAAGATTTACAACTCGCTGCCAACACAGAAATACTTATCAACCAACACGCACCTGGGCTCGTACCACTCACCCTGCAACAAGGGAGATGAACGACAGCCAATGGGAAGCCATATTTCTGGCTCACTCAAGAATTTATACCGTGAATAACGCTCGAAGAATACCAGGAATCCCACACACTGAGCGATGAACACCTACAAAACATGACACATCAGTTATGACGTATACACAGTGTCATATGAAATGGAGAACAGTTTTTCTGAAAACTCCTAGCTCCAGCACCTAAGAAATTCCCAGATTTCATATCTCATATAGAACGTTTCGAACATTTCATAGCTGGCTCAGATTATTTCGAACAATGACTCCGTGAGAGAATAATTGCTAGTATCAGAACTCTGAAAGAAAAAACAGAAGAGATACCAAAAAATCCTGTCTTAATTCATGGAGATTTCCATTTCAGAAATGTCATGATACAAGACGAGCAAAAGTCTCAAATTATCGATTTCTGAGAAGCGAGTTGGAATATCAGAGAAGCAGATTTTGGCATCATGTTCTCGAATCGAGGATGACTGGAACAGTTACAACTGTATCAAAAAATAATCACAGAATATGAAAAAGAATTTTGAACTCTCAATAGAGACCTCATAGACCTCTACTACCTCTGCTATTGATCGTATAAACAAATAAAACG
>JAGOOR010000051.1 GCA_017992415.1 Candidatus Altimarinota bacterium | reverse complement strand
TGTTATCGAGATTACTAATCGTAAATTCATCAATTTTTACCTTACCCCTGTCCTCGTACATCATATCAGGCTCTATCTCTCCAGTATCCAGACCTATAGCAACAGTGAGTCATTTAAATATACTTCCTGGTTCATAGGGCGAAGTCAACGGGAGATCCTGATGAGCCATAAGTCCTACATTATTTTCATAAATATAGAAGACTTTTTCTGGATCAATGAGCTCAAGTGCCATAGCATCTTCATCTCGAATCTCATTGAGTGTCACGAGACGATTTTCAAAAAACTTTTTGATGGTTCCTATAGGCGACTCTACGAAGAGTGTTTTCCCGAGTAAAAAACGAACAGGATCATCATGATCAGCAGGAGTGAATCGTACTATTTTATCAACATTACCTGGCCTGTCTGGATCAAAAGTAGGATAGCTCCCTATAGCCCTGACAGCACCAGTATTGGGATCCATGATAATAGCGGAGGCATTATTGGCTCAGGTAGTTCGTACTCATTCTTCGAGTGCTTTCATCATAGCGTGTTGGATGTTTGGATCTATAGTGAGATACAGATCAACACCCTTTACCTCCTGTTCGGCATCTTCATCAAATATAGGACGACCGAGACTATCCCGTCGCTCATCTTTTCGGCCAGATTTACCAGAAAGAGTATCATTGAAATACCCCTCAATCCCGAGACGACCGATACCATCTCTATCCACAAAGCCAGTCACTTGTGCTAATGGTGGTCATTCCGGATACTGACGAACAGAATGATCAACGAGCTTGAGACATCTATAAATAGTATTTTGAGGTATGAATTCTTCAAGGGTAGACCTATCTTGTTGTTTTGTGAGATTGATCTGACTTGTTATCTTTTCTAGAACCTTCAGGGCAGTCTCTGGATCAAGTTTTTCTACGATATCCACATTACGATTATTTCTTAATTCCAGTGCATCAGTGAGAGTTTCTTGAGAAATGGAAAGTATATTCATAAGCTCTGTAACACCTCTTGAACCATCAAATTTTGTTGGATCCACATACACCGTATCCCCAATAACAATAATTCATGGATTCTGAAGTGCTAGGATGTTATTGAGGGCAATAGAACTGACATTATCAGTGAGAAATATACGAGTTTTATGAAGTCTTCGAGCCTGTTCACGAATAGTGGGCATGAGGAAGCCGACAACTTGTTCACGAGTAAAATTAAAGTTTTCTGGAACAATAAAAGTATTCGTGTATTTCAAAACATTATCAAAACAACTCACCTGAGAACGACTCGCACAGAGATGTTCATACACTATCTCTGCGAGAAAGCTCTCAAGCTGATCAATATTACAAGATCCTGAAGGATCTATTTTGAGATCTTTTGCAATAGAAGTTGTAGCAAGAATGGTACTCTGAAATCAATTTTGCGTATTCGAACGATTGGGATCAATAACGCCATATATAGTCCCCCTATTGACCGAAAGCTCCACTTCTCGGAGCTGTTGCGAGTCAGCAAGCTTTTTATAAAAAGCATGATCAGCGAGAGTGTGTCGTCCAAGCGTAATGAGAATAATGAACAACAAAAAACTAAAAGTACACAATACCATCACCATGCGTGATTGCATAGAGAGGGTATCAAACAGAGAGGCTATTTTTTGGAAAAGTTCTTTCATGGGAATGGTACTTTGTAAGGTATCGAGTATTAAGTATTAAGACCTAAGACCGATACGAACGATACAAGAGAAATTGAGATTATTTGGGTCTTACTACTTACTTCAAGTAGCCAATCTTAATACTGGTCCCTAGAGATATCTTACTGATTTTTTATCCTGAAGAAAGTGACAAAGGGTGCGAATAGACGGAGTTGTGGTAATATAATGAATAACATGTCCATGAGATTCAAGCATTTGTGTCATCATCCAGAGCGGTATGTGCCGTTGCCCGAAGAGGATATCTGTTGAGAGATTATCATAGACAATGTAGAGATGTGTATAGTGCCCCAGTCTTTTAACAAGAGTACGCCTGGTACCAAAAAGTACTGAATGAGTATCTTGGAGGATATCGAGATATATCTTTTTTTGAGTGGATATAGATTTGGGGTGATGATCGACCACACTCGATGCAAAAATACTACTCCAAGACTTCACTGAGACTCCCTCAGGAAGAATGACTGCGCCAGGTGTGAGGGTAAGAGTTTCGGTCAGATAAGACTGTATAGAGGCTTCATCTGGAGCAACTATGTACTCAGACTCCCCTTTCTTTTTGGAAATAATTGGAGGTGTCAGAGTGAGGAAATTTTCTTTTTCAAAAAGTCCAAAGAGTCCGAGAGGGACAAAGAGTTGTGCGACAGTATGGAGTCGGACAAAGAGCTCTCGCGAGAGCTGGATCAAGAGTGAAATCTCAGAAGATGAGAGCCACGGAGTGGTACAGTGCGGACCAGTAATGGGCTTTATCTCTCCTTCATAGGGTATCACTTCCGCTATGTCAGCAACAATTCCAAGAATGGTGTCATTTCCCCAAGGTATGTGAACACTACTCCCTACTTTCACAAAAGGGCGAAATTCATCTGGTAAACTATAGGTCAGAAGCGTATCATCAAACGACCTGGAATATGGAATAATAGAACACAGCATAGGTTACGCCATATTATCCTCCAATATCTGTTTTGTTTTCTGAAATTCTACCCGTGGTTGATAGATGATTTTTGCAGCATCTATGACAGTATCTTTTGCGAGCTTGAGGGTCGTAAGAAGAGAGTCGCCTCCACCCAGAGCGAGTCAGAGAATATCTCGAGGAAAACTCTTCCCCAGAGGAGAGGATTCACAGAGTTGAGTAAATTTTGGAAAAAGTGTGCGACTATAATCATAAATAGCATCATCTGTTTTGATCTCTCGAAACATAGCGTCGAGCTGATTTTTCTCTGGTGTTTCATTTTCAGGAACAACCTCTGGAGCATCAGTCTGCCTCATCATCTCTTTCATGGACTCTTTCTGGGCATGAGATTCATTTTTTTCGAGTTCATGAAGTATCTCAGCTTTGGATTTTTTTGAAAAATTAATTGCCTCATCGTGTTCCCGTTTGAGATCTTTCTTCCATTTTTCTTTTTCTGAAGGAGTGAGACGATCATCTCCTTCTGGAATTTTATGTTGCTCGTTATTATCTTTTACCATAGTACTATTCTAGTGAAAAACTCGTTTTTACCAGCCTAAGCCTGTTTACGAATAGCATAGTCAGAACTATTGTGTGTCTTTGCACCGAGACCATCAACGATAGCAACATTATTTTCTGCGAGAATGGCAGTCTCTGGGCAGTTTGCTGCAAATCTATCCCCCCCTTTTGTGAAGATTATTTCATCATATTTTCCAGTTTTTTTCGCTTCTTCTATGAGGAGGACGAGACTCTGACACACAGAACCATCCTCGTCAACACTGAGAAAAGTCCGGTCGACTGATTTGAGAGCAGAGACGAGGCGACATCTATAGAGCTCATTTTGGAAACTCTCCACCCCTCTCTTGAGGAATGCCTGTCGGTCATTATTTACAATAACCCAGACCTCATCAGCACCAGCAACAGATCGAGACATCTCAAAACAATCAACATGTCCCGGATGGAGTGGATTGAAATACCCAGAAGTAATAGCAAGTTTTGTCATAATAATTTTGGAAATTATAGGGAAAAACCTCAAATCTCAAGGAGTAATCCAAACAATATTTGACAAATATAATATACAATTAAAATA